>JACQGJ010000011.1 GCA_016199605.1 Armatimonadota bacterium
GTCCTGCTTCAGGTTCATCTCCGGTACGGTGCCGGTTCCTGTGATCGTCAGGTTGTATGGATTCTCATCGCTGTCGTTGTTGGCGATGCTGATTGTCGCCGTCTTCGCGCCGGTGGAAGTCGGGGTGAACCGGACAGTGAACGTAGTGTTCCCGCCGGCCGCGACAGGAGTAGTAGCTAATGGCGTCTGGAGGCTGAACTGGTCCGCGTTGGTTCCGCCAATCGTCAGTGGAGTCGTCAACGTCAGGTCCGCCGTGCCGGTGTTCTCGATGGTGAAGACGACGTCTGTATTCGAATTGACTGACTTGTTGCCGAAGTTGTAGCTCCCGCTGTCGGCGATGCTCGTGGTTCCCTCCTTCAGGCTCATCTCCGGCGCCGTGCCGGTTCCCTGAATCGTGAAATTGTAGGGATTCTCGTCGAGGTCGTCGTTGGCAAGAGACACGGTCGCCGTGCGCACTCCCACCGCGCTCGGGTTGAACCGGATCGCAAAGGTGGTGCTGCCGCTGCCGAGAAGGGGAGAGGTCGGCAGGCTGATGACGGAGAAATCGGCGGCATGGTCTCCGGAGAGGGCCACCTTCGGATCGCCGGTCAGGTTCAGGTCGAGGTTCCCGGTGTTCCGGATCGTGAAGGTTCGGGTGACCGTGCCGCCGTCAACGCTCACAGACCCGAAGTCGGTGTAGTCGGTGAGAGAGGGTGTCACGTCCTCGTCGGGGATGGAAGTCGGGGTGTCCCCTCCCTGCACGTCCATCTCTCTGGTCGTGGCAGACCCCCAGATCGCGAAATTGTAGGGGTTCTCATCGGCGTCGTCATTGGCGATGGAGATCGTCGCCTGCCGCAGCCCGATTGCCGAAGGATCGAACCGCACGGTCACAGTCGTCTCCCCACCGGGAGAGATCGTCGTTGTCGGCGTCACGGTCACGGAGAAGTCGCTGGCCTGATCTCCGCTGAGGCTGACCAGTGGATTACCGGTCAGGTTCAGGATCGCCGTCCCTTCGTTTTTGATCGTGAACGTCCGATCCTGCGTGCCGCCCATAACCTCAACCGCCCCGAAGTCTGTATGGTCGCTCGTGGAGGGTGTCGTGTCTCCATTGCTGATGGACACGCTGTTCCCTTTTACATCCATCTCCGGAGCGGTTCCGGTGCCCTGAAGGGCGAAGTCGTATGGGCTTTCGTCCGAGTCGTCGTTGGCGATGCTGAGGGTCGCGGTGCGCAGCCCAAGCGCGCTCGGGTCGAAGTGGACCGTGAAGGTCGTGCTGCCGTTGGCCGCCACTGGAGAAGTCGGTTGTGTCGTCACGCTGAAGTCCGCCGCGTTGGTTCCAGTGAGGCTGACCATCGGCGTGCCGGTCAAGTTCAGAGAGGCGCTGCCTGTGTTGGCGATGGTGAAGGTTCGGTCGACGGTGCCGCCCACAAGAAGTGCCGGGCCGAAGTCGGTATGGTCGGCAGTTGTCGGCGTCGTGTCGCCGTCGGCAATGGAAACGCTGTTCCCCTGCACGTCCATCTCGGGCGCCGTGCCCGTCCCCTGAATCGCAAAGTCGTACGGGTTCTCATCGGAGTCGTTGTTGGCGATGCTGATCGTTGCGGTTTTCGCTCCTTCCGAAGTCGGACTGAAGCGCACGGTGAATGTGGTCGTTCCCGTCGGCCCCGCCACCGGCGAAGTGGGCTGCGCCTGGAGGCTGAACTGGTCTGCATTGGCGCCGGTGATCGTCAACGGAGTCGTCAGCGTCAAGCTCGCGCTGCCAGTGTTCTCGATGGTAAACACGATGTCGGTGTCCGTCCCAACGGACTTGCCGCCGAAGTCGTAGCTCCCGCTGTCGGCGATGTTGGTGGTCCCCTGCTTGATGTTTATCTCAGGCGTCGGCGCGGCCTCATACGCGCCGATGTCGGCGTGCGCTCCCTGCGGTCGCGTCACGCCCCGCTGGTCGGTGGCTGGCGCCCACGTATCGTTCGCCGCGTCAATCGCCGAGCTTCCGGCCAACAGCGGAATTGTCTGCGTGAAACCGCCATAATTGCCGAGCGCGCCAAGCTTCGGGTCGGTTGTAATGATGTTCGCGCCGCTGCCGCCCTGATACACGCAATACGTGTAGGTGGGGCCGCTGCCGTAGCCGCCGGCGGTCTCCTCCGGTGTGTCCCCCCACAGGATCGAGTTGCGTACTATCGGGGAACTACCGTAATAACTGTACATGGCCCCGCCCCATGCGGAGGCCGTGTTCCCGTTCCACGTGACGTTTGTCAGCGTCGGACTGGAACCGTAGTTGTAAACCCCGCCGCCGTTGGTGGCCGAGTTGCCACTGAAGGTCACGTTCGTCAGAATGGGATTGCTGGAGACGTTGCACGCCCCGCCGCCGGAGTAGGCAGAGTTGCCGCTAAAGGTCACGTTCGTCAACGTTGCATTGCAGTTGCTGTAGTTGTAAAGCCCGCCGCCGTTGGCCCGTGCCGAGTTGCCGCTAAAGGTGACATTCGTCAGCGTCGGGCTGCTGCTCCAGTAGTTGGCCATCCCGCCGCCATGGTGGATGGGAACCGAGTTGCCGCTGAAGGTGACGTTCATCAGCGTCGGGCTGCTGGAGTTGGTGTTGCACAGCCCCCCACCCCCGCCACCGTTGGCCGCGTTGGACGCCGAATTGCCGCTGAAGGTAACGTTGGTCAGAGCCGGACTACCTTGGTCGTTATACATCCCTCCGCCAAAGATGTCAGTTAAGCCGCCGTTCGCGTTGCCGCCAGTGATGGTGAACCCGTCCAGCACGGCTGTATTGTTCGTTCCGCTGCCGGTGACCACGTGATAGGAGTTGTCGCTGCTGCCCGCGCCGCCGATGTCGCCGCTGAGGGTGGTGACATTGGCCGCCGGGTCGCGTGTGCCCCCGCCAGTGGGATAGCCGCCCAACAGGGTCACGCCGCTCTTGAGTTGGAAGGTCGCGCTGCGATTACTCCCGGTCGTCGGCTTGTAGGTCCCCTTTGCGACATTGATCGTGTCGCCGCTGACTGCCGCGGTGAGGGCGACTTGAAGATCGGTATAGGCGTTGGCCCAACTGGTCCCGTTGTTGGCCCCGCTTGCCGCGGCATCCACGTAAATGTCACCCGCGTGAGCGTGTGTGACGGATAGAAAGACAGCGCCTACCAACAGCGGGAGGATAACCACCACGCAACGCGCGCTCTTTGCCGGCATCACTCAGCCCCTTTCTGAACAGTGATCAGTAGCCCATGTACGGTGTGCATTGTCCAACCTAAAGGTCTGGGACAAGAAAAGGGGGGTGCAGCAAGGCGCGAAGGTGAGAACGGGGTCTCGTGTCTCACGTGAGCACAACGGCCTGAGCGTCTTCGTCGCGGCTGCACATCCTTCTATCAGGAACTAACGATACAGCCCGATTACCCGCGACTGTTCGCACTAAGCCCTGGCAGGTAACCACCTGATGGGAAAGCGCCCAACGCGGTACTTGAATTGGGGCTGCCCGTATACACTCAGGACACTGGCTTCCGTCAGTGCATGATGACTGATATGAATAACACAATGAAAAGAAAAGCACAAGAAACAGAAAAAAACGGTTTGAGCACGCGTTGCTCCCGGTCCTGGCGCTCGGCGACTACCGGGAAACCGGTAGCCACCTTTCTCTGAACCATGGGGACAGGTCCTCTCCCGCGGCGCGGCTGAAGAGAGTCACGACCTCGCCATCGGTCAGGTATTCGCGACCGCGCATGGATTGCAGCACATGGCGCAGGACTTCAGGCCCGTACTTCTTCCCCTGGCACTCCTCCAACTCGCAGAACATTTCCACCAGAGCACCGTGGAACCATGCATAGTTCGCATACTCAATCGGGCTGACGTTGCCTTTGTCGTCCTTCCCCGTCCGATACATCCAACGGTACAGCAGCTCGTGGAGGCCCGCCCACTTGTCGTTTCCGAGACTGCGCTGTACCCACAGCACAGACCATTGCGCCAGACCCTCAAACAGCCACCACGCCTGCCTGCCGTCCCGCCCGTAGTTCTCCGGGATCCCGAACTCAAAGCAGAAGTCGTGCATGACCTCGTGGACGAGCACGATCTCCACGAGGTAATCCACGTAGAACTTCTGCGAGGACAGATACTTGAGCAGTCCTTCATCGCTCAGGTTTGATTTCAAGCCCAGCCAGCGTCTCAGGTTGCGGGCTTCCGCCGCCGTGAGCTGTCTGGGATCGAGCAGGGGCTTCACGATAGAAGACAAAGCTTCGGGCATGTCGAGGTTGGCCGCGGGAAGGATGACGGCGTGAGAATGGTTCGCCCCTTGCGTCATGTGCGGCATGCCGTAATTCTGCCGATGCCGGCAAAGCGGTACGTTCGGCCAATCCTTCCGGTCCGCCCAGTAGATGTCGAGAGACAGGTCGTGGTCTGCCGCGAAGAGCTTCTTGAAGACGGGATAGGATTTCCGGGTGACGGTGAGGAGCCGCCTGGCGACCTCCTGACTGTCGCCTGAGTAATGGATGGTGATGAGCCCCAGCAGGAGAGTTTTCATACGTTATACCAATCGCCGGTGAGAATCCGCCTTTCCTTGTTGTGAGGCAGTTGCATGCCTGCCCATAGGGCAGGAGCCGAACCCACCGGCCTTGAGACGTTCGACAGTGCAACTGTCTCACAACAGGGGAGGAGGAGAGTTTTCATGTGTTACCCACAGCACCTTTTGTACTTCTTCCCGCTGCCACACGGACACGGGGCATTGCGAGGAACGGACGTTGGGCTGACCAGCTCCTCGTTGTCCGTGTACCACACATAAGAGGAAGCGTCGTGAGCGAGACAGGAACGAAGAATGATTGCCTCGAACTCCACCAACTGTTCGGTCGACAGATGGGAGATATCTCTCGAGAGCGTGATTCCCAGGCTTCCCTCCAGATTTTCGTCAACGTCCACCATGGTTTCCTTGGAGATAGGCAGAGCGGCGCCTGTGGTCATAAAGATACCCTCCGGCGCAATGACCCTGGTGGCGAGACCCATGCCCTCGGGAGCGGTTTGGCTGAATCCCCGGTCCACGAGAAACAAGCTGTCGTGGCGAAAGATGTCACGAAGGGTCACTCCGACGCCACGCGTCACGCGCTCCACGATAAACATGGAGAAGCGGGCCTTTGCCTCCGCTTGCAGCAGAGCTATCTCCTCGGGGTGCAGAGGTCGCGGTGGCTTGTCCAAGAAACTCTCAACCACTGTCTGGCCGCCGTGCCGGTGTGTATAGATGCAATGGTCGAAAAGTATGATACTCTCTTCCTCCTTGGAGAAGACAAGCGTCTTACCGTGAAGGAGCCCCAGCCTTTTTGCGCAGTCCTGCAACACTCCCCTCGGCAGGCGGTGAACAAGCTCGTTGTTCAGCTTGAGCCCAACTTCGCGAAAGCGCCTGTAACGGGCCATGGGTTCTGTGTGGTCTGTCATAGGGTCCTCCTCCGAAAATAGCGTTTGTCCCGTTCGTCCAGGAGTGCTCGAACTCGCAGAGTTCGCCACTCCTGGACGAACGGCGCGTAGTAACCCGCGAAGACTCATTTTCATCTCGCGTGGTGCGAAACCGCGCATGGACGATTCTTATGAAATTGTTTCGAATTTCGGCTTTCGACATTGGGATTTGGTTCCGGCTTGTCCGGGTTGGGAGGACCTATGAACATCGGAACGACAAGGCAACTCCTCGCTGACGACGAACTCATCGAGTCGATGAACCACGTCTTCCAGGTCTTGAATCCTGGTCGGAAGCATTCCGGCAATCCGCTCATCGTGGCGGACAAGCCGTGGGAGACCGGGGACTGGCTCTATGCCACCACGGTGCTACTCGATCCCGCCGCCGCTGGCAAGGACCGATTCCGGATCTGGTACTACGGCTTCATGGAGGAGTGGGGTGACCGGGATTATCCTGGGCTTCTGCTTGCCCATTCCGAGGACGGAATCCACTGGGAAAAGCCAGACCTGGGTCTGGTTAGTCTGAACGGTTCAAAAGCGAATAATGGCCTGTTCCTCAACAACAGCCGCGGGTGGATCGTGATGGAGGGCCTCTGCTACGACCCCAGTGACCCCGACCCCAGTCGCAGCTACAAAGCCCTGGCGTTCGTCGGTGCTGAGGAGCCTCAGGTAAGACGTGACGGCTGGGGGGCGTATTTCTCGCCGGACGGCCTCCACTGGCAGCCCTACGAGAAGAACCCCGTTCTCAAGTACGATCACGTCACAGTATGTGAGGTGCTGACGACCATCTACAACGAACAGTCGGCCAATCCTCGGCCGGGGCACCCTTTGGACCGCTACCGGTACTACGCACCGGCCAAGTACAGCTCATATACGTGCGGCGGCCCCCTGTCACGGGCGTACGGCAAGATGCGGCGCGCGAGTGGGCTGATGACCAGCAGCGACTTCATCCCGAACGACTTCACCCAATGGTCGCCCAATCATCTCATCCTGCAGCCGGACGAAGTCGATGATTTCCTGGCTGGTCAGAGGATAATGGCTCAGTCTCCCGCTCTAAATGCCAATCATCCCGAAGAGCACCGGGCCGAGTTCTATGAGATGGGCCTGATGCCCTACGGCGACATCCTCCTCGGTTTTCTGTGGGTGTTCGACCTCTCCGGTGACGTGGAGGGAAAGGGCCAGGACGGCACGATCCATGTTCAACTCGTGGGGACGCGAGACCTTCGGACCTGGAAAAGGCTTGGCGAGCGGAGGCCTCTGCTCTCGCCGGGGAGTCCGGGGGATTGGGATGCAGGCCTGGTGTATCCGTGCAACCGTCCGGTCGTGGTCGGCGACGAGATACGCATGTATTATTCGGGGGCCAACCGCGGGCACGGGTGGAAGCCCGGCGTAAGGCAGTCGATTGGCATGGCAAGCTGGCGGCTCGATGGCTTCGTCTCAATCAACGCGAGCAACGCGAAGGGGACACTGACTACGAAGGTGTTCACGTTCTCAGGGCGGAAGCTCTTCATCAACGCCGAGTCCGCTGGCGGTGAGGTCCTGGTCGAGATGCTGGATGAGAGCGAAGGCCCGATCCCGGGCTTCACCATGGAGGACTGCGTACCGTTTCGTGGAGACGGAGTCCGCGAGGAAGTTAAATGGAAGTCCGACAACCGATTGGCGGATCTGGCCGGCAAGCCGGTCAAGCTAAGGTTCCGTATGACCAGGGCAAAGCTGTACTCGTTCCAGTTCCTGGAATGAGGCGACGCGGACTAAGCTCTTCGTATCCCACAATGTATCGAATCAGATCACGAATCAGGTGGAATAACCTGTGAGGTTATCTTGTCTACTGTTGCTTGCATGGGTCTTGTCGACCGGAGCGGCCTGCGCTCAGGAGGCCGATCCGGGGAGTCCGATCGCCCGCACTCGGGCGGGGATAATTGCGCGCTTGACCACCGATCTGAGGGCCGCTCGTGAAGCGGTGAATAGCTCAGGACTGTCCAGCGAAGCAAAGAAGGCGCTGAACCTGCGCCTCGACACCGCCGAGAAGCAGATCCTGAATATCCCAACCCCGAACCCGGATACCTTCAAGACGATCTTCCCGCTACGGTGCGCTCGTCTCGACTACACTCATGCGCAGATACTCTCTGTTTACGGGCCCATCATGCGCTCACGCGGCCTGCCTGCCTTCTTCGCATGGAAGAAGCATCGCTATGACTACATGTCTCCTCACGAAGTACCGGAGGCAGCGCCGGAGCCTCCCTCGCTGTCCATAGAGATGTTGAGCAATGAGTTCCGGGCGGATGCGTTCCTGCTCACCAATGCGTCGGAGACAGCGATGTATGCCACGCTGCGCATCCAGGGCATACCGGGGTCGCCACGGCCCAAGTGGCTGCGCGTGGCAGTGGTGCCGTGGACGGATACTACCTCCAGGCAGAGGTACGGTTCCAGTCTGCCGGTTGCCTCGGCGCTTCCCGAGGCCGAGTATTTCAGGGACAGGTTCCGGGCAGTCTTGCCGGCAGGCATGACCACCAAGGTGTGGCTGACAGTGGACTCAGTGTTCTTGAAGTCTGGGGATTACAGGGGAAGTGTGCTGGTGGAGGGTGCAGGGAAGAGCATCAGGCTGCCCTTCCGGGTGAGGGTGTCCTCCATCAAGATGGAACGGCCGCGGCTGTCGCTCGGAATGTGGGACCTCGAATCCCAATACTTGCCGGTAAACCGTTACAGCGAGATAGAGCTTGGCGCCGACCCCAACAGCGATTTCAGGAAGCTCCTCAGATCGGGAATAGATATCATGAAATCCCATTTCCTGGATTCGCCGTGGGCCAATCTGGAAGCGCTTCCCTGGCCGGAGGCAGACGCCTTCGACGCGGATGGCAAGCTGAAGAACCCGCTTGACTTCACAGCGCTGAATGAGTGGGTGGCATTGTGGCCGGACGCCCGCAACTACCTGGTATTCGCCAATGTCGCGCATCGGCGGCAATTGGGCGGCGCTCAGATGGGCACGCCCGAGTTCAACAGTCGGGTAGGGGCTTGGGCTACCGCAATAGCGAAGCGCGCACGCCTTCTCGGTCTCAAGCCGAAGCAACTGGCGCTGTGTCTGGTGGACGAGCCTGATACGGACGAGCAGAGCGATATTCTCATCGCATGGACGCGTGCGATCAAGTCCGTCACCTCGGAGATCGCGATATTTACCGACGCCAGGTGGCGTCCCGAAACGGGCAAATGGGAGGAAGCCATCCCGCTCGCCGACATCGTGTGCCCCACAGCCGACGCCTACCAGTTTGGTGAGCCGGAGGGAAGGAGCTATTGGGCAGAGCGCCGGGGCGCCGGGCAGAAGCTACGGTTCTACAACTGCGGCGATCCGATCAGGGTATACGATCCGTACCTCTACTACCGACTGATGGGCTGGCTTGCCTTCAGGGAAGGCGCCGTCGGCATAGGGTGGTGGTCCTTCTACGATATGCGCGGGGCGCCAACTTCCTGGAACGAGTATCCGGCGAACAGCGCGCCGTACTGCCCTGCGTTCAGAGGGACGACTGACTATACGGACAGCATACACTGGCAAGCGGTCCGCGAAGGCATCGAGGACTACGAGTACATGGCCATGCTTCGGGACGCTGCTGCCCGTGTGAAAGACGCCGGACTGAAGGCAAGGGCCGAAGCCCTTATCGCCCAGGCAACCTCAGCGGTTTTGGCTGATGGCGGCGTAGAATACCGCTACTGGAACCAGAAATCCGGCCTGACATCGGCTGAAACAGACCACACATTGGCTGACAAGTACCGCCTCAAGGCGCTGGCACTTCTTGAGATGATGCATTCTGGCCGACGGTAGACGCCGGCGCGGGAGAAACCTGCATGTCCACTCCGGCCTGCAGGAGCACTGCCGGAAAAGGGAGTAATGGTGTAGTCGAACTCTGCGGGGTACGTCCCGGATTAACGGGAATGGGTTTTCCGTAGGATAAAGCTCCAGCTTTGTCCGTTGTCCACCCTATTCCTGTGGCTGAGAGACGGACAAAGCTGGAGCTTTATCCTACGAAAAGCCCGTTAATCCGGGA
>JACQGJ010000049.1 GCA_016199605.1 Armatimonadota bacterium
CCCAAGGGGCAGGACCACTCCGTTCGCAATGACCTTCCCGGAACGTACTTACGAAAAGCTGTACTAAGTGCCTTTCACTACCAGGGCCTCAATTACATCCGACGCGTCCTCGCAAATGTCGGTAGCCCTCTCGATCGTCTCGTAGATTTCCTTCCACTTGATCACTTCGAGGGCATCGTTTGAGTTCGCGAAAAGTAGCTCAAGGGCCGTGTGGAGTTTGTCGTCCGCCTCATTCTCGAGACGGTCGATCTCGATGCAATGGTCGAGAATTCGGGTTGTCTGGCTGATGTCGCGCAAACAACCGATGGTCGCCTTCACCTGCTGGGTGCATGACACCAGGATGGAGACCATTTCCTGTGCAGGGGTTTGGATCGTGTTGATTCGGTAGATCAACATCCGGTTGCTCACTCGCTCAATCGCGTCCAGAATATCGTCGAGAGCACTTGCCAGTGCATAGATGTCCTCACGGTCGAAGGGCGTGATGAAGGTCTTGTTCAGGGAATCGAAGATCTCGTGACTGATGATGTCACCTTCGTGTTCGATCTCCTTGACAGCCTTCGCTTTTTCTTCAACTCCGGCGAAGTCAGCTATCATCGCCTTCAACGCTATCGCGCCGGCCACAACGTTGTCAGCGGCGCGCTCGAGCATGTCGAAGAATTTGTCCTGCCTGGGTATGAACCGAAACATTCCCTGCCTCCTTGAGACGACCGGCCTTCTGCTGGCAATGCACAGGCCGAGCGGGATTATAACACAAGTCTCTCATTCCCGTAAGATGCTGTTTGACCTTTTGGTCGTAGCCGCTAACCGCGCCAACGGATTCGCGACGGGGTACTATGCCTCAAGCCGGAGAGTATGTCATAATGCAGCCCGGCGACTGCGAGGGCTTTCGTTTGATCTGGGAAGAGCCGTGAGCGCGCCCCGTCCTTCTGAGGTGTGGAATGAAACAGCGACTAATGTGGTGGTACTGGGGAGGTCTACTGATTTTCTTTGGGGTGGTGTTGGGCAAGGCTCTGGCCGAGGAGGCCCCGGTGCTCTCAGCGGATGTGAACGCAGCGATTGCCGCGAAGGTAAAACCGTCCGTGGCCTTCCTGACCGTTTCTCGTCAGTGCGACGGTCTGAAAGTATATGATGGGAAGAAGGCGATGGCCCCTCAGCCAAACTTCGGGTCCTCTGGCTCTGCCTTCGTCGTCAGCAAAGAGGGACTGCTGGTGACAAATGCGCATGTGGTTAACCCGGATGTGCGCTTCGACATTTTCGTCGAATACTCGATGAACTATCCGAAGTTCAGGACCAAACCCGATCCCAGATCTGCCGCCTTTGCGAAGCTGGCGCGCAAGGACAACTACGGTGACACTCGGATAAAAGGCAAAGCCCGGATCATTGCGGTGTTTTTCCCGGGAACTCCGGAAGAGAAAGTATACACGGCCTCCACACTTTACTCCGATGAGGAGACCGATATTGCCGTCCTGAAGCTCGAGGGGAAAGGCTCCTTCGTGCCAATGGCTTTCGCTGACTCCGAGCAAACCAAGGAGCAGGAAGCGGTCATCGCGTTTGGCTTTCCCTTCGGCAAGAGCCTGGCGAGCTCTCCCAAGGCCAGTTACCCGCAAATGGATACCGCTGATGGAAGAGTCCGAACGTCGGAGGTCAACCCCGATACCGGGAAGGTCGAGAAGATCCGCCATAACGCAGAGATCGCTCCCGGCAGCAGCGGCGGCCCGCTCGTTAACCAGCAAGGCGACGTGATCGGAGTCAACCGCGCGGGGCTTGGCGCGGCGGCCATCAACTACGCCATCCCCAGCAACCTCGTCACTGGCCTCCTCAGGAAGTGGAAGGTTCCTTTTCAACAGCATTGAGGTCCGAAGCCAACACTCCTATGACGCAACAGAGAAGACGCCGGGAAGTGACACGCGCACGACTACTCGTACCTGTTTCCATGGCTGCCCTTGCCGTATTCATAGGTGGTTGCGCGCACCGGGAAAGCGTCAAACAAGAGGCAAGAAAAAGCAACCTCCCTTCCCCTGGTCCCTCCCCGAACTCTTCCTCAGCGCGTATCGCGCTTCACCAACTGCCTCTCACCTCCGCGAATATGACCGCTGCGAAGTGTTTCCCCCTGGGGATCAAGAACCGGTGGCTGTACCGCGTGCGTGACTCGAAAGGCCAGCGATATTTCTCGGAATACCAGATCGAGCGGACCAAGAAGATGGGTGGCAAGATGTTCTACATCTCGCGGAATACGCAGACCAACCAACCCAACACCTTCAGTCATCTCTACATCACGATGGCTTCCGCGGGCATGAGCACCTACCGTATCATCACCACCAGCAACCGACTCTCCGCGATTGTCGACTATGGTAACTTCCGCAAGCTTCCGGTGAATCTCCCCGCCAACCTGACTCCCGGCCGGTCGTGGGACAGCAAAGTGAACGCGATAATCTACGTCACCGGCTCGATCAAACCCTATCGCCTTCACGGTACGATATCCAAGACCGAAACGATCACCGTGCCGGCTGGCGTTTTTCAGGCCCTCCGTGTCACGACCTCAATCGATTACCAGGGACACCGATCTCAGACCACTGCCTGGTACGCTCCTGGAGTGGGACAGGTGAAGTTCTCCAACCAGGCGGGAAAGCTGACCCATGATTATGAGTTGCAGGGAGTCACCGTGTCAGGCAGAACCGCCGGAACCTTCGAAACCTCAACCGGGTGAGCTTGGTTCAGACGCCCTGCGCTGTGGCTGCGTTCTGTGTCGGCTGGTAATGGAGTGCTGAGCGTGGCTTCTTCCCTTTCCGTGCTCCTTGCCGTTTGCACCGCCCTCTGTTACAATCCCGTCGCATGAAAGGGTCCTCAGCCGTGAGGCTTACGCATGGAGGACAACCTACTGATTAAGGAGCAATGCATGCGCACTGAATCGCTGGATTTCTTGAGGAAGATGGTGGAAACACCCAGCCCGTCCGGGTATGAACAACCGGTGCAGAAGGTCGTCAGGGAGTGGGTTTCAAAGTTCGCCGACGAGGTTCGCACGGATCTGCACGGCAATGTCATCGCTGCGAAGAACCCAAAGGGGTCGCCCCGTATCATGTTCGCCGGGCATTGCGATCAACTGGGTCTGATGGTGCAGCATATTGATGACGAGGGCTTCATCTACGTGAACCCTATTGGGGGGCACGATCCGATTGTGCTCGTCGGACAATGCGTCATTGTCTGGGGTCCCAAAGGCCCGATCAAGGGAGTCATGGCTCGCAAACCTGTGCATCTTCTGGCGCGAAGCAATGACGAGTTGTCCAAAGCCCCCAAGATCTCAGATCTCTGGGTGGACATCGGGGTAAAGGACAAGAAAGAAGCCGAGTCCATCGTTGATATGGGCGACCCGATCACCTGGGACCTGAAGATCACCGAGCTGCGCAATGACCTGATGGCAGCCCCCGGTTTCGATGACAAGACCGGCGCGTGGGTTGTCATGGAGGCCTTACGGATTCTGAGCACCCGCAAGTTCGATGCGGCAGTCTTTGCCGTTTCCACCGTCCAGGAAGAGATCGGGCTACGCGGCGCGACGACCAGCGCCTTCGGCGTTGAGCCCCACGTCGGCATCGCTGTGGACGTGACCCACGCAACGGACCATCCTTCCATGGAGAAGAAGATCTCGGGGGAAGTCAACCTGGGCAAAGGTCCAGTCATTGCCCGCGGCCCCAACATCAATCCTGTCGTGTATGACGTGATGGTCAAGACTGCCAGGTCGAAGAAGATTCCGTTCCAGCTTAACGGTCAGTCCCGGGCGACAGGCACCGATGCGAACGCCATACAGATCAGCAGAGCGGGCGTCGCCACCGGTCTCGTCAGTGTTCCGAACCGCTACATGCACAGCCCCGTCGAGGTGATTTCATTGAAAGACTTGGAAAACTGCGCCAAACTTCTGGCAGAATTCGTAATGGCAGTGACCAAACGGACGGATTTCACTCCATAGCATTTATTCTCTCTGCAAGGGAGGGGCCTCTGGGGCCGAACTATCATGAATGGTGAAGACAGGATTGCAGTGCAGTTTTACAACGAGACCCGGTTGAAGGGCGCCAGGGCGATACGCGATCTCGCCGATCTGGCGGAAGAACGGAAGGACACCATCACTCACGAGAGTGTCACGACGCCGAGAGCCCAGATCCTGCGAGAGGCCGCACGAGCGCTCGAGGACAACGAATTCACGATTGCCGTCGTGGGTGAGTTCAGCCGCGGGAAGAGTAGCCTTATCAACGCTCTCCTCGAATGGCCGGAGTTGCTCCCAACCGCTATCGAGCCGAGCACGGCCGCCATCACCGTGTTGCACCACGCGCAGGACCCGCTCGCGAGGGTGACTTACACGGACGGAACCGTGGTCGACGCGGTCCCTATGGAGGACCTCCCCAAGTACGTCGTAGGAGAGGACCTCGACGGGAGGAAAGCGTCCCGCACCAGCACTCGCCGACTCAGCAAACTGAAGACCCAGGAAGAGATCGAATCAATCTCCTTCTCAGAGATTGGCAAGGAAATTGCTCAGCAACTTAAGGCTCCAGGCAGGAAGCCCGTCAAGTTCGTAGACGTGTGCATCCCCTCCCCTTTCCTGAAGGATGGCATCATCCTTGTGGATACGCCGGGCATCGGCTCCATCAACCCCGAGCACGGACAAGCGACCCGTGAATACATCAGCAAAGCGGACGCCGTCATCTTTCTGATTAACACCGACCCCGTGATCAGCGATTCCGAGTGCAACTTCCTCATGTTCCTCGAGGACTACGTCAACCAGTTCGTGTTTGCCGTGACCAAGATCGACCGGTTCTCAGAGGAGGAGAGGACCCAGTCGATGCAGTACACCCATCGAATCATCGAGGAATATGCCGGAATTGAGAATCCACCCCTCTACCCCGTGTCCTCGAAACTGGCTCTCGAAGCTCGCAGCACAGGAGACCGGGAAAAGCTGGACCAAAGCGGCTTCCCTGACTTCCGGCAGGGACTGGAACACTATCTCATCCGGGAGCGCGGGCGACACATCCTGCATACGACCTCGCGCGATGTGAGATTACACCTGAACGACATCCTCAACTCCGTCGAAGCGGAGATGAAGCACTTGTTCCTTTCGTCGGAGGAAATGCAGCAGAGGTCGGGAGCCATGCAAAAGGGCCTGCGGGACGCCCAATACGTCCGGCAGGCGATCTGCCGCGACCTTGACAAAGCCATCAACAATTCCGAACAGATGATCTGTGGTGACGTTGACTGGCTGCGGGTCCAGGCGAGTCTCAAGACCCAGGTCGCTGACGAGATCGAGTCCTATACCTGGGGGGAGTTGCAGCGATCCAACGAGTTGATCCCGCTTTTCGTCAAGTCCCAACTCCACGAAATCCTTTCCGACACCTTGACGAGGGTTTCCGAGTCCCTCGCCACCGTCCGGTCCGATGCCGTTGAGTGGGCGATGGAAACCCTCGCGAAGCTGGGTCATGAGACGGGCTACGAAGTCGGCGCGACACGGGAACGAGCCGAATGGGAGATCTCCTTCCAAACTCGCTCGAATACTTTCAAGAGGAATCTCCAGAAAGTGGGCACCATGACAGTCGGCAGCAGCATCGCTCTGACTGTCGCCGGAGTATTCCTCTTTGGCGGGATCGGCGCGATTGCCATGATTGGGGGACTGCTGCTGGGAGGCGGCTCCGCGCCCTTCATGCTGAAAAGGACGAAATCCCAACTCGGGAAGGAAGTAAACGGCGCTCTCGGAACACTGCTGGACCAACTTCTCGACGACCTCAAGCGAGAGATTGCCGCCGACTTGGGCCATTTCCGGGAGGAAATCACCAGTCTCCTCGACAGCGCCGTCAGCAATGTCTCTGAGACGCTGCAACGCATGGAAACCGAGCACACCTCTACAGGCTTCGATGGGACCCAGCGGAAGGGCGAGTTGGACGCTCAACTGGCGAGGGCTAACAAGATCGACGACGACCTCAATCGTCTCCGCTTCTTCGCCGGATACGTTGCAGGAGAAGAGGTGCGAGCGCTTTCGGGTGATTAACCGCTGCGGACTCATGAGTCCGAACCGACTTTATTTTGAAGGGCAGGAGAGGCCTTGAGTTTGAAGGACAAAGTTGTCGTGATCACCGGAGCCAGCAAGGGCATTGGCCGCGCTATCGCGTTGCGGTTTGCACCCGAAGGCGCGAGGTTGGCCTTGGTTGCGCGGTCCGCTTCGCAGATTGCCGAGCTTGCAGAAGAGATTCAAAGCGCCGGAGGAACGGCTGTCGCCCTTCCCACGGATATCACCAGTGAGGAACAGGTTCAGGCGCTGGCAGAAAGAACCGAGGCCGAGTTGGGACCCGTGGACGTGCTGGTCAACAACGCGGGTATCTTCCTGCTGCGCTCGCTGGCCGAGACCACGCTTGAGGAATGGGAGGCGGTCCTGAACACCAACTTGCGCGGCGCCTTCCTCTGTTGTCGCGCCTTCCTGCCCTCGATGATGCGACGCAAGACGGGGCGTATTATCAACGTGAGCTCCTCTGCGGCAAGACAGGGATACGCCGAACAGGGCGCCTATTGCGTCTCCAAGCACGGGCTGAATGGCCTGAGCAAGGTGCTGGCCCTGGAGGCGAAGCCCTATGGGATTCGCGTTAACGTCGTCTCCCCTGGAGGAGTTCTGACCGACCTTTCAGCGGGCCTGCGGCGCTCGCGGGGCAACGTCAATGAATCGGAATGGATGACCGCCGAGGAAGTCGCTGAAGCAGTCTATTACGTTGCTACGCAGGAGGGGGCCGCCACGACCGACGAGTTGAAACTCCGACGGTTTGCCAGCGATCCCTGGCGGACCGATTAGGGGCCAATCCACGGGTGGATTAGCCTCCACCCCTACGCCGTCCCGAAACCGGTAGGGGTTGATGCTAATCAACCCGTCACCAACCACTCATCTGAAGGAGCCTGTCGGTGCGCGAACCTCTGTTGTGAGACAGTTGGACTGTCGAACCCGCCCGCCATGGTAGGTTCGACAGTCCAACTGTCACACAACAGAGGTTCGCGCACCGACAGGCTCCTTCAGATGAGTGGTTGGTGACGGGTTGATTAGCATCAACC
>JACQGJ010000597.1 GCA_016199605.1 Armatimonadota bacterium
CGACAACGTTGCCGTCGCCAAGCGTCACCTCACCGTCCCGAAACCTGAACCCGGACGCCTTCACGCCCGGCGTTCCATCCCACCTTTCGATCTTCAGCTTGCGGTCGAACACCAGCCTGACAGTAGTCGCTTCCACTCTCTCCGCGCTCTTTAGATTCGGTGGCGCGCAATCCCTGCGCCCGTAAACCGCCGTGCGGATTGCGAGGGTCCAGCGCCGGGCAAAGGCGCGCATGTTCGCTTCGTCCCGGTAGTGGACGCCATCTGTTGGCAGGATGTCGTAGGTCACGGCGCCCTGCCGCACGTTGGGATGCTCCTTCCAGATTTCCTGCTGGGCGCGTCGCATGTTGTCATTGCGTCCTCGCTCCGAGCCGAGGTTGGTGATCTGCCCCACGATGAACGGCGCATGAAGATCATTGCCGAAGTCGGTCGCCGCCGCCAGCAGATTCTGCTTGTATTCATCATAGTCGCCGAGCACGGACAGGCTGTTCCAGTGAGTGATATCGTTCTCGCCCTGATAGTAGAAAACGGCCTTGATTGCCATGCTGCCATCGGTGGCGACCTCGATCAGCTTCAGCATCCGCGCGTACAGGTCTCCTCCTTTGCGCCATTGCTTGACGACCGTGCTGCCGACTGCAGCCTGGAGGAATCCCATCGGCACTTTCTGTTCAGGGATGAGATCATTCAGAACGATTGGCCACGGCGACCCGTACTGGCCATCGTTGGCAGAGGGATCATCGCCCTTCGACCAGGTGTTGCCGCAGTACTTCACGCCGAGGCAGGGATTGGTGGGACCAAGCTGGATGTGCGCGTCGCCTCGTCCGTCCGCATTCGACTGACCCGTGATCACAAACAGGTCGCCCACCGCGACCGGATCCACCACCACCTTCATGTTCGGGGCACCCGTCGCTCGCACTTCCAGAGCGCCCTGACCGACCCGCACACGCATTCGTCCTGCGAAGGTCCCTTGTTGCGGTTTGGCATCAATGACCCGCCACTTCCCGCCGTTGAACCGGGCCTCGATCCGTTCAGGATCAACGGCTGTGGGATACGCTCCTCTCAGTCGGATCTCCCCCGTCGCCACTGTGTCACGCTGAAAGAGAACATAGGGAACGGGATACAGCAACTTCATCCCATCAGCCCCAAGCTGCGGAGTCTGCAAAAGGATCAGCAAAGCAATCTTCAGCAAGCAGCGTTTCATCGCCATGGTAGCTCATACCTTCGCGGTCGGAGTCGCCTTTGGATTCGACAGTCCCACTGTATCACAAAGCAGGGTGATTCCGACCTCCCATTTTCGGTGCATGTGCAAAACAGCCTTGTGTTATTACGGTTATATTGGTAAAGTAACCTTGTGAAATTACATGAAGAGATATATCGACGACCAACTGAATCTCTGGAAAGATAAGCAGCGTAGAAAGCCTTTGGTTCTGAGAGGAGCGCGCCAGGTAGGCAAGACCTACTCGGTCAGGACCTTCGGGAGGGCGTCTTTCGCCCATTTCCTGGAGATAGACTTCGAGCGAGACCGCAACGCCCACTTGATCTTTGGTGGTGATATCGATGCGCGGAACCTTGCTCTCCAGATTGAAGCCCACCTGGGGCAGCCAGTCGTGCCAGGCAAGTCGCTCCTCTTCTTCGATGAGATTCAGGAATGTCCCCGGGCGCTCATGGCTCTCCGATATTTCTACGAGCAGAGGCCCGAATTGCACGTGGTGGCAGCCGGTTCCCTGCTGGAACTATCGGTCGCTGACGCCTCCTTTCCCGTCGGGCGTGTGGAGTTTGCATGGATGCGGCCCTTGAGTTTCGAGGAGTTCTTATTGGCGCTGGGCATGGAGCGCCTGTCCGCGAGGATTCCTTCCTATCCGAGCCTGGACACCCTACCCGAAGCTCTGCACACGAAGATGCTGGAACAGTTGAGGCAGTATTTCCTGGTGGGAGGGATGCCGGAGGCGGTTGCGGCCTTCGCGGAGACTCATTCTCTCGCCGAAGTGAATTCGGTGCACCGGAACCTCAGTGCCGCCTATCTTCAGGACTTTGCCAAGTATTCTCCTCGAACAGACAGGGACTGCCTGCAAGGTGTCTTCGAACAGATTCCACGGCAAGTCGGCAAGCGGGTCAAATACACGGCCCTCTATCCGGAGAAACGCGTCGAGACGATCAAGAACTGCCTCCGCATTCTCGAACATTCCCTGGTTCTTCACACGGTGCAAGCGACAACGGCTCAGGGACTGCCTCTCGGTGCCGACGCAGCTTCGAACAACTTCAAGGTTGTCTTTCTGGACATCGGGCTGATGCAACACCTGTGCGGTGTCCCTGCCAGAGAGGTGCTCACTCAAAAGGACCTCCTGAACGTGTATCGCGGCGCGTTGGCGGAGCAGTTCGTCGGGCAGGAGTTGCTGGCTCATGGCACGGGCTCGGAAAACGGTCAACTCTTCTACTGGTCCCGCACGCAAAAGAGCAGTCAGTCCAAGGTGGATTTTGTGATCGTTCGTGACGGAAAGATCATCCCGCTTGAAGTCAAAAGCGGCCCGGGGGGCAGACTTAAGAGTCTCCAGGTGTTTCTTGAGGAACACCCCCACTGTGACACGGCCTTCGTCCTTTCCACCGCCAACCCGGGAGAGGCAACGCCGGCAGCACTGCGGTTCTTGCCAGTTTACTCCAGAGTTTGATGAATGTGCAGAACCAACAAACCTTCATTGCAGGCCGTCGCCGGCAATGGTAAAGTGGTGCTCATTCCAGTGGAAGAATTTGAGGGGAGAAGGATCGTGAAAGTGGACAGACTGACTTTGGTGGTCGGTATCTGGATGGTCGTGTTCGCGGTTGGAAGTTCTCAGGCCGCACCCGCCACGAAGGGTCATGTTTACTACGTCGCAAGCTCCAACTCCAAAGCCTCCGACACCAACCCGGGTACCGCGGGAGCGCCGTGGAAGACGATTGCCCGGGCGGGCAAGGCCAGTGAGTTGAAACCCGGAGATACGGTGCTGATCAAGGGCGGTGTGTATCGGGAACACGCGAACATCACGGTCTCCGGTGAGCCGGGGAAGCCAATCACGTTTGCCGCGGCGCCGGGGGAGCGGGTTGTCATCAAAGGCTCCGAGATCATTCGGGGGCGGTGGACCCGGTTGTCTGAGGACAAGGGGGTCAAGGAACCTTTCCCTGGCGACTATCGCCGCATCTGGAAGATGAAACTGGATGAGGAGTTCTTCACCGACGAATACTTCAAAGGATCGTATTCGGAC
>JACQGJ010000598.1 GCA_016199605.1 Armatimonadota bacterium
CCGGAGAGATTCGGATAAACCAGCGACTCCTCGGCGACTCCCTCCCACGGTTCATATCCACGACCGCGCTCCGAGTTGAGCCACGAGAAATGTCCCCAGCCGTCCAGCCCGTATCGTCGCACCAGCCACGGCAGCAGCCGGTAGTAGGCGATGGGATGAAACGTCTCACCGTTGTTCTGGCAGTCGTAGACCCAGACCTTCTTCCCGCGCTTCCGGAGATGGCTCACGGTCTGCTCATTGATTGAGGCGAAACCTGGAGCGAGGATATCGTGGGTCTCGTAGAGCCGCGCGCTTTGTTTGTCTTCCGCACGGAAAGAGGTGACATAGGATTGTGTCTGCGCCTTAGCCGCAGCCTTGATGATCTCCGCCCACATCGCTGCTTCTGCGAGTTGACCTTCCCCCGGCTCGTCCACCGTCTCGAAGATGATACGTTCGGGCGGAACGCCCAACGCAGCGAACCCCTTCACGACGGACCTCACCCAGCTCCTCGCGAGTACCTTGAACGGCGGTGAGTCGGAATTGAGGTTGTAGACTTGCTTCAGGTGATTGCTGACGACCGCTCCCACACCAAAAGCAAGAAGAAACCGCGCGTCGGGGCAGCGCTCCAGACTTGTCTTTACAAGGGGGGCAATGCGAGCGAAGTCTACGGACTGTGCCGCAGACATCCTGTCTGCATGCACGCTGGAAGCGTGCGGTACATACTCCGGCACCAACCACTGCGCGGGTATCGTGAAGGTGTTGATGCCCATCGGCTCAATGCTGTCCATCGCATAATCTGCCATCGCGCCAACCGTGCAGATGTCTTTGTCAGTGATGCGCGGCAAACGCACAGGCAGCACCGTCAATTTCACTATGATCCGGTGCCGATCCTCGGCATCACCGAGCGAAGCGACTTCCACCGATCCACGGTATTCACCCGGCAGCAGCGAGGACGTGTCAAAGACCAGCACCGCCTGGCTGAGGCCGTTGCTGCCAATCAGAAACACTCCTGCCTCGTCCATCCGAGGCATCGGATCGGTAAACGTCTCAGTAGGCTTGAGGTGACCCCGGATCGGCGGAACGTTGTAAGCGGCCAGCCACGAAGTTCCGACCACACGAGCCCCACGAGCGACGTCCGTCAACTCGCCGGGGACGATGCGACTGAGGGAAGATTGTCTCGTGAGATTGGCAACATTGACGGCGATGGCTCGCTGCTCGCCCTTCAAGCAAGTCCACTCCACGTGCAAGTCAGTCTGCGGCTTGTCAGGCAGAGCTACTTCCGTCAGGGGAAGATACGGATTGCCGAGGAAGTAAACCGACTTCAGGGAGGCCACATCTTTCGTCAACTCCCCGGCGTCGGCTTTCAGCGATTGCGCCTGGGGTGTTGAGAGTGTACCGAAAGAATCGAGTTGGGCGGCAAGCGTCCGGGCCTTCCCGAGAACGGCGCCGGCCTTGGCGCTCAGAGTCTGCGCGATGGGAAACGCCTTGAAGTCGGAATTCAGGCTCGCCTGTGCCGCCTCCGCCTGAATCGTCACTCGCCGCAACGTCGCTAGAGTATCGAAAGCCCACCCAACATATCGATCCGTTAAATCGGTGGACTGGCCTCCCTCCTCGATCTGCAGATCGTCAACCCACAGCGTTCCTTCGGTCTTGGGCGGCCAGTAGACGATCAGGTTGTAGATCGGCTGAACGCCGTTGTCCTGGGTGGGCGGCGCCTGGAAAGTGACCGAATACTTTGTCCACTCTTCATCGGCCTTCTTCGGCATAAGGTCGAAGGCTTTCGTCCAGCCGTAGTTGGCGAGGTTGATTGCTTGTCCTTCACGGTGCAGCCCCGAGCATTTCGTCCACGCCGACAGCGTGTAGGTTTTCCCCGGCGTCAGCGGCACGAGGTTCTGCTGGAAATAGCAGTGATCGCCGAGGACCCCACTCGCCTTGAAGCATGCCTCTCCGCTGTGCTTCTCATCCTTAACGACGCCCCCGAATCTCCTGCCGGCGAAGAACTCCCAGCCTTCCTCCCCGCGCTCGAAGCCGCCGTTGTTGAGGTAGTTCTTTGTGGGGAGGCGGAGATCGGGAAGCGGGTCAGCAAAGGACGCATGGACTACAAGGATGAGGGCAACCAGAGAAATCCAGAACCGGTGGAACGGGAGTGGCCAGTGGGAGCAAAGTACCCGTAACGGCTCCGAAGCTGCAAGGACCAACGAGGCTTCCATAAATCCCACCTTCTTCAGTGTCGTTGGCCCTGTCTCTGGAGGCCGATGTGGGGACGCCAACGACCGCTGAACTGCCGGCGTAGTTGACCACCTCTGTGAACAAGGGTTAAGGCACCGATCTTTACGCTGCTTGCTGTCGTTTGCTGGGTCGGGAGACTTCCTCAAGACCCTCGTCGGTGGGACTCAAGACACAGCCGTGTTCCCCCAGCAATCGTCGTGCTTCCTGTTCCACTTGGTTGGCATACTCCGCAGGAGACAGTCCCTTGGTGGCTCGTTGATGTTCAGCCCGGATACGATGCAGTTCATGGAGCATCGGATCCCCGGCAAATGGTAAGTCCTTCTCTCGCATTGCTTCCTCAAGACCTCACAGTTCTGGCGGTGAAACTATCTCGATGGTACGATACCCACACTTAAGATTGAAAAGATTGAGATCGCGTCGCACGCGCACATTTACCATGTGCTCAAAATTCCAGCTCACAACAAAATCGATCCCATGAACAGTGGAGAGGGCGACATGAACGGCATCATCCTCGGATTCCTCCGGCATGATACCCTCCGCGACATACAGCAAGGCCAACTCCCTGGCTTCCGCGGTCAAGGGCAATTTGGGGATCCCTGCAACGAGATCGATCATGGCTAAGCGACGATCTTCGTCAGGGGCTCGAAGCAACTCAGTCAGTACAAGGGCAGACACGTGCGGTCTGTATGCATCAACCTTGTTCCAGAACCGCACCGTCTCTTTCTGTGGGATTTGGTGAACTTGGTCGAAGTAGGCGTTTGGCACGGAAGTATCAAGGTATAGAGTTGGCTTTCGAAATCGTCGCACTGCATCCACTGCTGTCTCCTCAGGGCGTCCCCTCCGGCACCCTCAGACAAACCCAACCTGTCAGGCGATTGGATTATAGCCTTCGGGCAGGTAAAGAGTCAATCAGCGTCGGTGACTCCTGGGATTCGAGCATAAGGGAGAAGACGCCGGGTCGCTTCAGCGTCCCGGTATCTTATGCTGGAATTTCATGTTGACGCAGGAGACTGTATTCCACATTGGGACTTCCCTTTCCTGCGCGGGGTCTGTCGCGAACTCAAAGCCGCTTCTTCGGGGATTCAAGATTCTTGCATCAGGTTGTGCCGGCCGAATTCCGGAATGCGAACGAGTAAAGCTCCGCTCCTTTGAGATGAAACCGCAGGGCAACGGGCTTCCCCGCGAGATCGGCGATCCGGAGGGGACGGTTCCAGGAGACGGTGTGCCGCAACGAATCCCCAGTGAACGGCTTGGACCGTGTGAGGAGTTTGCCGGTGGGACCGAGAATTTCAACGACAACGCTGCCGTCTTGATCTGTTGCGGCGTTGATCTCCAGTCGGTCGCCGGTGAAGACGATAGGGACGGTGGTCAGAGTTCCGCCCTCGGCGGGGCCGTCCACCGAAACGAAACGGTCGAGCTTCCACGTCGCGAGGCCGATGCTGGCGGTAAACTTCGTCCCCCGTCCGGGCACGTCTTCACGGTAGTCCACCGGGGTTCCGTGAGTGTAGTTCCCCGCCGCATAGTAGAGCCGGATTTCGTCTCCGACGCGGAACGCTTCAGACGGCGTCCAGAAGAACCCGCAGTCCCACTCGCCCACTTTCCCCCGTGGGATGCACGGCAGCCGGAAGGGACGCTCCCAATGCTCCAGGTCGCGTGACACCGCAAGTTGAATTTCGCCTGGTCCTTCGTGATTTCCATAGCGGGCGTTGTTGTTGATGGTCAGCATCCACGGGAAAGCGATGGTGCAACTCTCGTGCTGATACGCGCCGATGCCGTAGAACTCGGTGCGCAGGCGACGGGGGTCATCGGGGACGTCCAGGATTGGGCGGACCTCCTCGATCCGGGCCAGCGACCCGGCGTTGTCCCGCTCGTCGGGAACGAAGATGAGCTTGGGTTCCGTCCAGTGAACGAAGTCCTTGCTGGTGATGATGGAAAAGCAGCGCTGGTTGAAACCACTCAGCAGCGTCATCGTTTTCGGGAAGGCGACATACAGACGACGCTGCCGGTCGTAGTATCCGGTGATGACATCGCCCCCCGGAC
>JACQGJ010000587.1 GCA_016199605.1 Armatimonadota bacterium
CTGCCATTGAACGCTTTCTGGCTGGTGGAAATGGAGATGGGGGCGACAGGCTCAGCGCGCAGCGCGGGTCCGTTCCCGACAACCTTTTCGTTGTTCGCCAATGTTGTGGTGTGGCTGACGCTCCTCGCTGCGCTGAATGCTGTCCTCCGACGTCTCACGCCACGGTACGCGTTCTCGACAGCGGAGCTGCTGACGGTCTACATCATGCTCAGTCTCGGCTCGGCTTTGGCCAGCGTCGACTTTCTCGATGTCCTGGTCCCCATGATGGGGCACCCCACCTGGTTCGCCGCACCCGAGAACCGTTGGACCCAGCTCATCCTGCCGCACCTTCCCCCGGCGTTCTATGTCAGCGACAAAGAGGCGCTGCGCGGCTGGTACGAAGGTCATGCGACGTTGTATGCCCCGCGGGTCCTTCGGGCCTGGGCGCCTCCAGTGCTGCTCTGGAGCAGTTTCATCTTTGTTCTGCTCGGGGTTATGCTTTGCATGGCGACGCTGGTGCGCCGCCGCTGGATCGAGAGGGAGCGGCTGACGTTTCCGGTGTTGTGTTTGCCCTTGGCGCTGACGGAGGAGAAACCGACTCTGTGGAGCAGTTCCCTCATGTGGATCGGCTTCGGTCTTGCCGCGGGAATCAGTCTGCTGAACGGGCTTTCCGTGCTCTACCCGGCGATCCCCGGTCTGCGGATCAAGTGCTGGGACGTTGGACCTTCTTTCACCGATCGTCCGTGGAGCGCCATCGGGTGGACACCGGTCTCCTTCTATCCTTTCGCTATCGGTCTCGGCTACCTGTTGCCGTTGGATTTGCTCTTCTCGACCTGGTTCTTCTTTCTCTGGTGGAAGGCCGAGCGCATTCTCAGCGACGTGTTCGGCGTTTACGGTTACGCGGCTCGTGCTCCCTACGTGGAGGAGCAGTGCCTTGGCGCTTACCTCGCCGTCGCTGTGACAGCTTTGTGGTTGATCGTGCGCGCCCGCGGCAAGACGCAAGGATCTCGAGGCGCTCGACCCGCGGGTGAACTGAGCCTCTTCACCCGAGTATTCCGCGAGGACCGCGTGGCGGCCCTCGGGCTGATTGTCGGCTTCGCGGCCCTGGTCGCGTTCTGGCGATGGGCGGGGCTTGGCATTGGCTGGACGATCCTGGCTTTACTCATCTACTTTGGCATCGCCTTTGCCTGCGCCCGGATGCGCGCGGAGTTGGGACCTCCCGCCCATGACCTCCACAACTCTGGGCCGGAACGGGTGTTGACGACGATCTTCGGGCAGTCTGCTTTCTCGCCACGAGAGTTGACGGTTCTGACGTATTTCTATTGGTTCAACCGCGCCTACCGGAGCATACCTATCGCCCACCAGATCGAGGCCTTCAAACTCTCCGAGCGAACGCGTTTCTCAGAACGGCGCATCGTCGGCGTCATGCTCCTGACAACGGTCGTCGGAACGCTGGCAGGATTCTGGGCGCATCTGCACCTGGGTTACAGACAGGGCGTAAGCGCGAAGATGGCAGTCCATCTGGTTGGTTTTGGCGGCGAGGCCTTTAACCGCCTCCAGTCCTGGTTGACGGCTCCGCAGCCCCCCGACAAACCCGCCTCCTGGGCCATCCTTTTCGGTTTCCTTCAGGCCCTGTCGCTGCAATTTGTGCGTCTTCGTGTGATGGGTTGGCCCTTTCACCCGCTCGGCCTGGCGGTTTCCGGGAGCTACTCGGTCAGCACCACGTGGGTGCCGCTACTGATTGCATGGACCTGCAAGTTCTGCATCTTGCGGTACGGAGGAGTCCATCTGCACCGACGAGCGACCAACTTCTTCCTCGGCCTGATCTTGGGAGACTATCTCTTCGGCTGCGGTTGGCAGTTGCTGGGATGGATTTTGGGAATCAGCACGTATAGCTTTCAGCAGTAAGCGAGGACCACGTATGGATCTATTTGTGAGTTCCGAGAGGTTACCGTTATAACAGTGAGAAAACTCATTCGGGCACGCGCTTCGCTCCTATGTGGCACCGGTGCATAGCTCACTTCGGCAAACTCCCTCGACGAAGCTGGTGTGGTTGGATTAGAAAAGGGCAGGGCTGAAGCAACACAAACGGGGCTCACGTACATGTTCATCTCGCATTCCCTGACAGCATTGTCGTTGATGCGAGGGCGTCGAACGAATACAAGCCAGGAAGGAGATCGCGATGGGCACAGAACACAATGACATCAGCGTCGGCGATTCGGTGGTTGTGAAAGAGGGAGTGATGTGTCCCGACTATGAGGGCCTATCCATTGCCGGATGGCAAGGAAGGGTTGCAGAACTGGATGAAGTGGTGAACGAAGATGAAGAAGCGCTGGAAGCGGGGTCGGTCTGCATTGAATGGGACAGCATCACGTTGCGGGCTCTTCCGGAGGAGTATGTCCGGCAGAGCGAAGTAGATGGGCTTGAGTGGGGAAAGATGTGGCTTCACGCCGACGAGGTTGAACTATTACAACTCAGGGACCGCGACCAGGATGCCCGGGCGATGTATAAGGAGATAGCCTCCCGTCATAGCCACAGTCATCTGGGAGAGGAAGGATCGCGCATCCAGGAGGTGCTCGCCGGTGTTGACCCGGATGATGACTTGGGCTGCATGCAAGCGTGGTGTGAGCACCTCGAAACAGTTGTGTCATTTCCGTTCGACGCGGGAATCTCCGAGTTCCAGGAAAGGGGGCCTCTCCGAGACGGTGACCACGTGCGAGTGCTCGCCATCTTGGATGTCGATGACCTCTACGGAGTTATCGTTGATGTTAAGTCGGGGAGGAAAAAGTGTGCGTTCCCGCTGTGTGATCTGGAGGTCGTGGACAAAGAGTCGCCGAACTACCAGCCCGTCAAAGACTATTGCATCTGGTCTGCAAACCGATGAGACCAAGCTCCATTGCCAACTTCGGAGTCGATCATGAGAATGTTCACAGATTGCAGGCATAAGGAATTGCATTGGCCCGGGAAATCTTTGCCACGGAATCTTCTGCGATTGTGACGCGGCAGATTTGCTGCCCCATACCCTCGTGGAGAAGGGCGAGTCGAACTCGCGTTTCATAGCCCGTCCATGAGTGCTCGAACTCGCAGAGTTCGCAACTCCTGGACGAACGGATCTTAGCATTGCTATTGGAGGAATCTCTACTATGATGCCCATCGATCACATTCCCGACTGGGAACAGCGACTCGCTCGCCAGGACGCTTTCTGGGAGAGAGAGATTCTGGACCGACCGGTGGTGACGATCTCCCTTCCCAAGCCGAATCCGGCGTATCCGTGGCCGGCGAATAGGACCTATCCGACGATTCGAGATCGGTGGATGGACACGGAGCGTGTTGCTGCCTGCGCTCTCGCGGGTGTGGTGAACACAGACTATCTTGGTGACGCGTTGCCAACCGCATGGCCCAATCTCGGCCCGGAAGTGTTCAGCGCGTTCTTTGGCTGTGAGCTGGAATTTGGCGAGACGACTTCCTGGTCGATTCCCAACCTGACGGACTGGTCCGACGTCGGGAAGATTCGGGTCTCCGACGACGGCTTCTATTGGCGGAAAATGCTCGAGCTGACGGACGCCTTCCTGGAGATCGGCAAAGGTAAGTTCTACACGGGCTTGACGGACATGCATCCCGGAGGGGACGCTGTCACGGCCTTTCGGGATCCTGTTCGCCTGAACTTCGACATGCTGGAGGCAACCGCAGAGGTGAAGGCGCTGCTCGAAATCATGAACCAGGCTTATTTCTCCGTGTATGATTTCTACTTCGACAAACTCAAGGCGGCGGGTCAGGCAATCAGCACGTGGGCGGGGATTGTCTCGACAAAGAAGTGGTATGTGCCGAGCAATGATTTCTCCTGCATGATCTCCAAAGAGATGTTCGATGAGGTGTTCCTTCCGGGGATCATCGAGGAGTGCCAATTCCTGGAGGCGTCAATCTACCACTTGGACGGACCCGGCGCCCTGCAACACCTCGAAAGCCTGCTGGAAATCAAGGAGCTGAAGGCAGTGCAGTGGGTGTACGGGGCTGGCCACGGCAGGGCTTCCGACTGGATGCACGTCTACAAACGATGTCAGGGCGCGGGGAAAGGGATCCAGGTTGGTCTCGCCATCGAGGAACTGGACTACTTCATGGAGAACCTGAAACCTGAGGGAGTGTGGATCAGCTTGAGTGGGGTTCAGGATCGGGAACATGCCGAAGCTTTGATCAGGAAG
>JACQGJ010000590.1 GCA_016199605.1 Armatimonadota bacterium
CATTTCTGTAATCCACAAATCAGTCTGACCGGAGTTTGATTCTCAATGAACACTTACTACCCTATTCGTTATTTTGGCGATGTCTCCAACATGATGCGCGCCTATGTCATGGAACGCGCGCGCGAGTGCGTGACCCGCCTCAATGAAGAGAAGGCTTCGTTGAGCACCGTCGAGCAAGTGCAACAATACCAGGCAAAGATGAAGCAAGCTTTCCTCGGCGCGATTGGCGGATTGCCGCGGCGGTGTGAAGACCTGCAGCCCGCGTGGGGCGAGTTGAGGGAACGCGGAGATTACAGCGTCCAGAATGTCTTGTTCAAGGCAGCTCCCGAGGTCTACGTTACGGCGACGGTCTGGCGACCGGTCGGAGGGGATGGTCTTCGTCCTGGCTTGCTCTTCCCGTGCGGTCATGACGAGCATCCGCGGGAGGAGGGATACCAGGAAGTCTGTGCAGAATTTGCTGTCAACGGATACGTGACCTTGGCCTTCGACCCTCCGGGGCAGGGCGAGCAGAAGTTGTGCTGGGACCCGGTATTGGAGACGAGCTTTGCCGGTTCCGGCAGCGCGGAGCATCAGCACTGCGGCCTGCAGTGTGAGTTGGTCGGCCACAACATCGCACGCTACTTCGTCCAGCACGGCATGGCTGCCTTCGACCTGTTGGCGAGTATGCCTGAAGTGGAGGCAACGCGCATCGCGGTCACCGGAAGCTCAGGTGGAGGAACCCAGTCCTCCTTCCTCATGCTGGCTGATGATCGCCTCGCCGCCGGGATGCCCTGTGTCTTCACTACTGACCGTTGGACTTACATGCAGCGTCCCCACTGGCACGATGAGGAGCAGAACCTGACCGGCGCCCTCGCTCAAGGAATTGATTACGATGATTTCTACATTGCCTTCGCGCCCAGGCCTGCAGTCATCGGCGCGGCCACATGGGACTTCTTTCCTATTGAGGGAACGCGACTCTCCTACGAGCGGGCGAAACAGGTCTACTCGTTGTTCGGTGCAGAAGACCGACTGAAGTTGGTGGAGGTGGAGTGTCCTCACTCACACCACCCGATGTTCAGGAAGTTCGGCGTTGAGTTCTTCAACCGCTTCCTACAGCCGGAAGCCGAGTTCCGTGAGCTTCGCGACTTCCGGCCCAAACCTGGGGAATCGCTGCGTAACACGTCTACCGGCCAAATCTGCACCTCGATTCCCAACGCTAAGCTGGTCTTCGAGCTGAACCTTGACGAGGTTGCAGAGTCACGTTCGCGACGACGTCCACCGACCCGAGAGGAGCTTGTTGCCCTGCTGGGACTTCCGAGGCGCCCTTGTCCGCTCAACGCCCGCGTGCTCGAAACGCGGGAAGAGCAGGGACTGACCATTGAAAAGTCCTTCATGAGGACTGAGCCAGGGATCGTCGTTCCGGTGCTTCGCCTGGAGGGCAACAAGTCCAGCGCCGCTCTGCTCTATTGCTGCGACGATGGGATGGAGCGCATTGATTCGCAGGAAGAGAAGCTCCTGCGGCACCACGCCGGAAAAGGCACGGCTGTTTATCTCGCAGACCCGCGGGGAATTGGTGAGACGGAACAACTGAGCCAGAGCGAAGGCGGTCGGAACATGCTGAGGGACATCTGGATCCCCCAGCACCTGCGGATGCTGGGGACGAGTCTGGCCGCACAGCGGGCGTATGACTTGGCGCGGGTGCTTGAGTATGTCCGGGGGCAACAGGGCGACGTCCCCATCGCGCTCATGGCCCGCGGCATGATCGCTTGGTCCGCGGTCATCGCCACGGTGTTGGATGGGAACGTCAAGTCGCTCTGTCTGCGCGAACTGAGACCCAGCATTGAGGAGTTCACTACGGAGCGCACAGCGGTGATCCCGCAGGCTTACGCCATACCGGGAATTTTGCAGTTTGCCGACCTCCCCGACCTTGTAAAGGCTGGCAAGGTGAAGTCCGCTCTCATCCTGGAGCCGTTCGACTCCCTCAACAGACCCCTGACGGAAGAGCAATGGCATGGGACTTATGCGGCCTCGTGGAGTGAGACAACTGCCCAGTTGAGCGTCGTCTGTCGCGTTGACGGACTGCAACGTCACGCGGTTCTGGAGGACTATCTATGTGGGTAATCTCCGCCTCAGGGAACTCGGAGGAGGAGGGGATGATGGGACACCTTCAGAAGTGCCTCTGGGCGGTGACAATCAGTCTCAACTGCCTGGCTGAACGCACAGGAGTGCTGCCACGAAGGTCAAGTTCGGAAAGCCCAACTGGGAGACAGAGGGCAGAGATCCCGGACCTTTTGGAGACCCACCAGGTTCTGTGTCACGTCCTGTCGCTTTAGAACCGCGACCGCGAAGCCCCTCTATTGGTTCAGTTCTCGATGGAGACGTACCTCACTTGGGCGCCGTCGCCGAGGCGAAGCACCAGACTGTCCAGGTCGGACCAACCGGGTGACCAGGTGTCGCCGCTCGCGAGACCAGCGATTTCACTGCGCTCCGCAAAGGAAAGAGACCGGTCTTGCTTTTCGCCACCGGTCAAGTCCATGAGAGCCAGGTTTCCAGTTCGGGAACCACGGGGGATCAGCAGACGGAGGCGATACCAGTGACCAGGTGTGAGCCGCTCCGTCGTGAGCACCCGCGGCCCAGCGGCATCTTGACGAAGCCCAACGCTGTCGGGGATACCCTCTTCCGCGCCACCAACGACCGCGAGTCCCATGGCCTGATTGTCCCAAGTGGACTCCCGGTTCAGGTACAACTCGAAGAACGAATGCCCTGCCAGCGGCGCGGGCAGAAAGGCCTCCATGGTAATCACCAGATCCCGCGAGTTGTCCAGGATCGCCCCGTGCCTGACTACGGCCCACGAATCCTGCCCCACTGCCGCGGCAACCCGACCGGGGTCGAACGTGTCTGTCTTCGTTCCCTGCGAGATTCGTAGGTCAGGTCCGGGTCCGAAAACCTCCCACCCGTTTTGCTCGGGCACTGTCCCAAGCTGGAAATCAGCGAAGCTACAGGCGAAACGGCGGGTCTTGGGATTGCGCGGTCTCCGGGCCGGCTGAACTTCGGCGGATCGATCCGGGAGAGCCTTCCTGTATTCGTCGCGGTACAGCCCGATCTTCGCAAACGGTATCGGCTCGAACTCGGGTATCTTGCTGAATACCGGCGAGTCATGCTTGAGCGCGAAATTCAGCCTGGCTGCGTCCACGAAGCCGGGATCTTCCGACACAACCAGGTTGTCCTTCGTGTCGTTGCGCCCTGTCCCAAACTCCCCCGAGCGCACGGAGACATTGTGCCAGACCCGGTTGGCTCGGTTGAGTTGGACGTCCTCGTCGTAAACCTCGGACAACCCGGGGTAGCGGGTGTTGTAGGGTGGCTGAGTGATGTCCAGCGCCTTCCGAAGCCGGTTCACGATCAACACGTCTTTGATCCAACGTTTCCAGTCCTCCTTCGCCCACCCCGAACCGATCTGCGCGCCGGACTCGACAAAGACATTATTGCGGAAGGTATGGTCGTGTCCCCCGTTGATCCATACGGCCGTCCCCCGGTTCTTGTAGAAGACGTTGCCCACGACCGTCGTGCCACAGCTCCCATCATCCTGATAGACCACGCAGGTGCTTCCGCCTTTCCCGCTTCCGATGTGGTGCCAGAAGTTGTGCCGAAGCACGTTCCCCTGTTCGCTCGGATCCCGGCCCATGTAGAAGGCTCCCATGTCATCCGCCAGTTGGCAGACACGGTGCACTTCATTGAACTCAATGACATGATCGTTTCCGTGGAGGAGGAGGGCAGCGTGAGGCGCGTCATGGATGAGGCAATGCGAAACGCGGTTGCCGACCCCGTCGATGTTGACTGCCGAACGATAGGCCCGGTCCAGTCGGTTGAAGTGATGGAGGTCACAGTTGAGGACATAGTTGCCTGCCGGGGTAAGAGTCCGGCGGTCTCCGCCTCCGAGACTGATTCCTCCGGCGCCGGTGTTGTAGATGTCGCATCCGACGACACCGTGGTTCGTCCCGGCGTTGCGGTTCCACGCGGTGTTGGCGTAGAGGTAGTTGCTGGCATGGCCCAACTGCCGGGACACCGGTTCACCCGACACCTCGCGTCCCTGCTCGACCTCATATCCGTAGAACGCCCCACGGGAGTCCGGCTTGATGCCTTGCCCGATACAGACACCGACGACTCCGAGGTTCCGCAGTGTGCATCCCGCGACAAGGTTGCCGGTGCCACGCTCGATGTAGACCCCGAGACCTCGCGACACTTCGAAAGTGAACCCCCGGAGGCTCACATACGAGGCCCCTTCCATGGCCACCATGGGTTCATCGAGCAGAGAAACGGAGACTTTCGCCCGTCGCACGGGAGAGGGCGGCCAGAGGTAGAGAACCCCGGTGCCCCGGTCGAGATACCATTCGCCCGGCCGATCAATCTCCTCCAGCAGGTTCAACGCGTAGTACGCCTGCCAGGGCTGGCCGCTGGCGAGACCATACAGGTGCGGCTCAGCCAGAGCGATGGCCTTCTTCTCGGTGTCGATGGACTGCACCTTCAACGTGTCATCGGCAAAGCCGTAATGGAATAACCCGGATAGCCACACGTCCTCCGCATGCTTCCATCGGTCGGGCCGATCGTAATCATAAGTGAACCTGGCGCCCCGGTTGCTCAGGTCGCCATCGCGTGGCACGGATCCCGGGTCGAGGACCTTGCCGAGGGGCAC
>JACQGJ010000591.1 GCA_016199605.1 Armatimonadota bacterium
GTGTCATGCCGACCGTACACAAGTCGCTGAGGGAGGAGATGCGAGCGAAGGAAGTCCCTTTTGATCTGTCGCAGGGCATCAGCATGGCTTTCAGCCCACTCACACAAGTGGTCGCTCCGAACCAAACCGTCACTTTGCCCGAGGCAGTGGTGGGAGTTCATGAGGGCGACTGGCACGAGGCGCTCAAACGCTACACGACCTGGGTTCGCACCTGGTGGCGCGCACCTAATCCGAAAGTCCCGATGTGGTTTCGTCGCTACTTCAATGTCTGCGCGTTGCACGACTCTGAGAGCATCAAGCGTTCCCGGTATTCCGGTCCGGAGCAACTCCGTCCCAGTCAACAGATGTTCCAATGGGCGCTCTGGTGGGAGCATCCCGAAGTCGACCGCCTCAATCGACCCAAGGCGGGTGACGGGTATCGTGTGGCGATGGGCGACTACCGGTGCGAGCCGCGGTGGGGCGGAACAGAGGCAATGCGACAGGAGATCAAGCGGTTCCACGACGCCGGATTGACCGCGGTGATCTACATCCAGAGCTACCTTGTGTGGAAGCATTCACGGATTGGCAAAGAGCATGGCAGCGACTGGGTGGCGCGTTCACCTTCGGGCGCACCGCTCGAAGACTGGACCAGTGAAGAGACCAATATGGATGTCTGGGACTTCTGTGTCGGACATCCTGCCTATCAGGACTATCTGGCAAACACCTCGAAGCGCCTCCTGACTGAGACCGGCGCCGATGGCATCTATCTCGACAGCATGGCAGATGCCTATCCGTGTTACGACAAGAGTCATGGGCATGGCGACGATCCGGCGAAGTTTTCGCTGGACACGTTGCGCAAAGTGCGCAAGGTCATCAAAGCAACGAAGCCTCAGGCGATTCTGCAAATCGAGGATCCGTGCTCGGAGCAAAACCTGCAGTTCATCGACGGCGTGTGGCTAAAGGAGTTTGAGATGTATCCGCCGATGTCCAACTACACGCCGAACTTCGACGCCTACCCCATCTACTTCCTGCGCTTCTATTTCCCTGAGGTCTGGTTTGCCGACTGGGGGACGGGAGATTACGCGCCGGGCTGGCGCTGGAGTTTCTTCAACGGCATCGGTACCTGTCGCTGGCCGAATGAATACACCGCGCGAACCGGACGAGTGATGCAGGAAAACGCCGAAGCCTTCGCCTCACTGCATCCTGAACCGATGGTCGAAACCGAGAAGGAGGGAGTATACGCCAACCGCTTCCCGACCGAAAGCAAAACGGTCCATACCGTTTACAACCGCAACGAAGACGCGGTGTCTGGTCCCTTACTGAAAGTGTCGCACAAAAGGGGTTGCCACTATGTGGAGCTGCTGTCCGGCAGAGAGGTAAGCTTCGAGACGAAACGTTATGGAAGAGGTCAGCTTGCACTGCTTTCCTTTGAGGTTCCGGCACAGGAAGTGGTTGCGGTCGCGCGGTTGCCCAAGTTGCTTGACGTGCAGGAAAACGGCAAACGCCTGACGGTACGGCTGGTGGGCCAAGTGCGCCGGCCGCGTTTGGTTCTTCTTACCACCGACGATCCCGACGATATGGGAAAGCCCGTTACGCTCCGAAGTGGACGGGCAGAGATTGACCCGGCGAAAGTAGAATTGCCCAAGGGTTGGTCGAGGCTGAAGCTATTCGCTGGTGACGAACTGGCGGACGAAACGACGGTCGAGTGGCCTTGATGAGCGGCCGGGTCTCTGTTTTCGAGGCAAAGTACCCTCGTGCCTTGCCCTCCATGCGGGCTACTCACTGCCAGAAGGGATCGTGCAATAAAAGAACTGCTCTCCCGCAGTTGGCGTCTGCACGACCCACTCACCTTCGGGGCTGATGACACCGCTCGGCGAGGAACAGGGAAGGTTCGCGGGGTGACAGTTGTCTACTGTGACAATCCACAGCCTGCCCGCTCGTGCACGCATACGGAGGTTCGCTTCGTGATACTGCCAGGCAAGCCTCGAAAGTGCGCTGCCGTCTCGCCCCCCATTCACCGCGTGGAACACCACACGAGCGCCCATCATGGACAGTTGATGGGTCAAATGCGTGTCGGGCTGCGGGGTGCAAAACGGATTCGCCCAGAGGTCGTTGCAGATCAACCCGCCGACGGTGACGCCCTTCAGTACGAACGTCCTCAGGGGGCTGACCGCGTAGTGGTTAATCTCTCCCTCCGGAGGATCGGTCAGCGTTCCACAGGTGAGGGTCTTACTGTGAAAGCCGAGGTACGTTCCGTCGGTATCGTAGAAGCGAAGCTGATCGTAGCAACGTCCGTCCGCCGGTTCGATAAAGCAGGTTCCCAGCGCCAGACCCAGCCCCACCTCGCGAGCCTTCGTCGTGACCACCTTCAGCGCCCCCACCGCCCTGTCTGGATCGAACCGATGAGTGTAACCGCTGAGAGAGCCTTCCGGGGTTAAAAGCACGTCGGCGCCCTCGGAGGCAGCGAACTCGATGGCACGCAGGATCGTGGCCGTGTTCTCCGGGATGTCCTCACTCACAGAAACTTGCGCGCCAGCCACACGAATCTGCATTCAACCTCCTCCTCACTCCTGCTTCAAGCGCACTTGCACTGAACTTTTCCCAGCAGGGACTTGCACCAGGAACGTAATGCCCATCTGCTTGTCGCCAATCGGCCAGGCGCTATACCAGGTCTCCTCAGGCGCGCCACCGGTCAGCTCTCGTTCGACACTTGAGGTTCTCAGCCAGCCCCGGACCAGCTTGCCTGTGGTCAGGTTGCTCACGCGTACCGGCACCCAGTTCTTGCCACCGGAGAGGGCGAACTCCGCACGGCCTCCTGATGCTCTTACCTCTGGCGGCCAATCACTGACCACGTGACCCACGGTGGCCTGAACGCGCATCGGTTGCAGCGCCCATGCCTCGCGTTCGTTGGCCATGGCTTGTTCGTCGGAGTCGTTCTTGCCGTAGACCACGTGCAGTGCGCGATAGTGGATGCGGCTCCCGGCGGGCAGGGACGTTACCCTCTCGGTCGGCACCACTGCCAGGTCGCGGGCGTAGTCGCCGTCTTCCTTATCACTCGCGCCCGTGCAGAAAGCGTACACTCCAGGTAGCACCGGATGTTTTCCGATCCGCACATCCCAGTCCAGTAGTACCCACCCGGGGTTGCCCACGATGTCGCTGCACGGAAGGCCCTTGTCAATCGGATTGTCTGCCCGGTAAAGACAAGAGTATGCGAATGGGCCGAGAGGCGCGCCATTGACAACGATGCTCCGCGCGAAGTCGAGGTCTCCCCTCACGTTCCCTTCCTGCCCCAGGTAGGCGTAACGGCGATAGGCCATCGGGTTGAACGCATGGTGTCGCAGGAAGAAGACCGGCGCCGGACGATCGGGCGAGAGCGTGACCGGCTTGATTGCCCGCAGGTCGACTTCGGTGAAGAGGCGGGTCATGTCGGCGTGGGGCGCCTGCCATACTCGAACGCTTCCCTCGACGCAACCATCAGGTGTCCGAGCCGCCACCGAGTAGTCGGCCAGGAAAGGTCCCGTCTCCCGGAAGCGAACTGCGCCCGGCAACAGTCCCTGATACTCTCCCGAGGCATCATAGTAGCCAAAGAAGGACGGCAGAATCGCCGAGACCGAGCGCTCGACAATCTGGCTGTAGATGCGCCGGAAATCATTCACACGCAGCTCGTTGCCGGGGCTCATTGGGCCGGGATACAGGCCGGTGGTCAGGGTGTGCGCTTCCACGCGCGTGACCGTGGTCTGCAGGAGTAGTGGGTCCCCGATGTTATCCAGACTGGTGAGGTAAAGGAGCTCGCGATCCGTGGCGCCCCCGAACAGGTGCTCGACTCGAACCTCGCGGGTCTCGCGGTTTCCGAGCTTCAAAGGAAAAGTCAGCGTCGCCCAACCTGGCTCGCCTGCCTCTGCATGAAGCTCGGGAAAGTTAAGCCCGAACTGCACCAGCGCCGGCAGCGGCCGTCCTTCACCGTCGCGTACGATGCCTCCGCATATACCGCCCCACGGATCAAAGGAATCAATTAGCACGGTTCGCGGCTCCGAGTCGTTCGTGACGCGGACCACCGTTCCCGCCCGAAGACCGCGTGGAGGCTCGGGGGTTGGCGAGGTCTCGGCACGAAACGCATAGAGACCGGTGCGCGGGTCGTACCCCTCTGCTCGGCCTTTCGTGGTCTCAAAAGCAGTGATGGGCAGAGGACGGGCTTCCTTGTGAAGGAGTCGGCTGGCGACCCTGCTGTTTGGAGCGATCACCAATGCCACCGCTGCCTCTCGTGCCTCTCCGGGTTTCCAGGGCCGCTCTCCGAGAGGAAGTGCGAGGCTCAGATCACCCTCATCGCGGCACATGAGAGTTCCGCGTGTTGACGGAAGCGTCGGCAGGAGACCAAGACTCGGAGCGCCACCGACGGTCCAGGCCTCTTCCGTGGCGGACACTCGCAACTGACCTGCGTCGAGAAGCAGTCCGGCTGACGTAGGCGACTCGTCCTCCGCTGCGGGATGATTCGTCGGCGGCCGATAGACAAAACGTCCAGCGTTGACCCAGTCACCCTTTGGCAGCAGGAACCGAGTGTGCAGGTAGAGCTTGTCGCCATGGCAGGTAAGACGGACCTCCACAAGGCCCGGCCACACCTGGTCCCCTTCAGCCAAGGTGACGTTCTCCAAAACCAGTTCGACGAGATGAGGTCCTGACCGCAAAGTGTGCAGGTGAGGAGCAGGCCTCCCTCTGGATGAAAATCGGCGACCCTCGTTTACAAGGGCCGCCTCTTTGACCCCCGCGAGCAGCAACTTCCCGTTCGTTCCGGTGAGGCGAAACCA
>JACQGJ010000583.1 GCA_016199605.1 Armatimonadota bacterium
CTGGCTCCCTGCGCATGGTAAGGCGTGTACTCCATGATCGCTGGGAACTTCCCTTCGGCGTCCGGGCGAGTGATGGAGGCGGCCAACTCAACCCCATCGCGCATGGGAACCCACACCGTGCGTTCATACTTCACTTCATATTCCGGCTCCGGCAACGCCTTCACCCCTCCAACTGGTCCAGGTTCTCCATCACTTTCCGAATCGCTGCAGCAGTCAACTCGGCAACTTCTGGCCCGTTCGGCGCTCGGAGGGGAACCGTCATCCCGGTATGTGTGTCGCTATGCTTCTGAGCGACTGGGAATTGCTCCGGTGAATAGTCCACAGGCTGGGACAAAGGACAGGTCCAGGGACAGCCCTGGCCGTATCCGTTCTTCGCCTGGAAGACTGTCATGACCGGCAGGATGAACTTCTGCCACACACCGGTTTGCACCCCTTCCGCATTCATGGCCGCCACGATCTTGTCGCGAAAATCGCTGGCGTCTCCCCCGTGCCCCAGGGCTGCCATATCGAATCGGATCGTGTAGTTGTACCAGTTGTGCTCACAACCTTCCGGCTCGGATGGCAGGAGGAGGTGGGGTAAATCCCTGAGGCAATCGGTGAGGCGCTTGGCATTGGCTCTTTGCTGGGCCAGATATCCATCCAGCTTCTTCAACTGCGACCGCCCGAAGGCGGCAGTCAGATCATTGTTGCGGTACATCCAACCCACCGCGTAGGCGTGGTAGTCACGATCCTGTGAAGGGGTACGGGTCTCGCCGAAAGACCACAGACTCTGCGCTCTCTCGAGCATCTCTTCGCTGTCGGTGACAAACATCCCCCCCTCGCCGGAGCACAGGCACTTGTTCTGGTTGAAGCTGAAGGCGGCGCAGTGCCCCCACTTCCCCACTTTTTTCCCCTTGAACGTTGCTCCGTGAGCCTGGCAGGCGTCTTCGATCACTTTGAGCCCGTGCCTGTCGGCGACTGCCATAACCTTCTCCATGTCCACGGGCAATCCGTGCAGGTGGACGGCCATGATCGCTTTGGTCTTCGGTGTGATCGCCGCCTCGATTCGTTCCACGTCGAGATTCATGGTGTCGAAGTCAATGTCCACGAAGACCGGGATGCAGTTGTGGTGCAAGATGCACGTTGCCGAGGAAGACCAGGAGTAGGCTGGGACGAGGACCTCATCGCCCGCGCCGCAACCACAGGCCGCCACACATAGATGCAGCGCAGCCGTTCCGGAATTCGTCGTGAGGGTAAAACGGTTCCCGTTCCAGTCAGCGAACTCATTCTGAAAGGCCGTGCAGTTGGGGCCAAAGGCGTGATTGTCACCGTTCAACGAAGCCAGGACCACCTCCCGGTCAAGGTCGTCGATAGGGGGCCAGGATTTCACGGCTCCCTCGGGGATAGCAGGGGTGCCGCCACTGACGGCGAGTTTCTCTGACAAGGGTTGATGCCTCCGTGGTGATATGTGGTTTCTGGTACTTTGAGCAGTCGCCGCTCTACGGGTTGATGACGACCTTGTTTCTTTCTCCGGTTCCCATGACCTCCACTGCCTTGTGGATTTCCGTCAGAGGGAATCGGTGGGAGATGACCTTCTCCGGGTTCACGAGCCCCGACTTCATCAGCCGCAGCGCCTTCTCCATCGCCAGTGGCGTGGTGCTGAAACTGGAGTCCATGCGCGCTTCAAGAAAGTGCATCAAGCCGCCATCCAACTCGAAGGTCTCGTGGGTAGTGATGCCGAAGATATTCCAGCGAGTGCCACGTCGAAGTAGGCTGGTCATCAGCTTGACAGCCTCGATGGGACCGGCGGCCTCGACCACCAGGTCCGGGCCCTCGGGAATCACGTCGTAAACGGCCTCTTTCACCTTGTGCGTCCGCGGGTTGATCGTGTGCGTGGCACCCAGTTGCCGGGCTTTCTCCAGCGCATAGTCGCTCACATCCACGGCGACCAGTCGGCCCGCGCCGGCGGCTTTCGCCACCATGAGGCAGTACATTCCGATAGCGCCGGTCCCAATAACCACAACGTCGTCACCGACGCTCATCTGTGAATACTGGATCACGCCTTTCCATGCGCCGCTGACCGGCTCCGCCTGACATGCCGCGTCGAAGCTGACTTCCGAGGGTTTGCGAAACAGAACATTAGCGCCGGTGAGGGTGTACTCCGCAAAGCTGCCGGGACGCACGTCTTCCGGGCCATCTCCCCCGGTCGTGTAGGAGGTCTCACAGTAGTGTGTCAATCCCAGACGACAGTTTCGGCAGGACCCACAAAACCCGCTGGGCATGAGGACGACCTCGTCGCCCTCCTTCACGCTCGTGACGTGCGCGCCGACCGCCTCTACGATTCCCGCCGGCTCATGACCGGGTATCAACGGGAATCGCACGTTTCGTCGAATTCCTTTGATGGCCTTATAGTCGGTGGCGCAGAAGCCACACGAGCGGATGCAAACAAGGGCCTCGCCGGGGCCGGGTTTGGGAACCGGCACGTCGTCGAGAACGAGGTCGTTGTAGTCCTTCAGGACTGCGGCTAACATGAACTCTCCCGTCTGTGGCTTCCGTCTACTTTCTCAGAGAGCGCCTCATCGCTTGCGGGCAAGCTGAGGCACAATCAAGCAAACGAAAAATAACAGGGATGGGCCCGCGTGTCAACTCTTCAACCAAACTGAGGCGACAAAGCAGAACTGAAACCTTCCTCGCCGTGGGTTTGCGTGGCACAGCTTTCTTCGCGCCAGACGAGGGTGAGCACGCACTGTTGAGGATTCCCCGATTGCCACCGGACCAGGTGAGGTGTATACTACCTCGCCGATGGGGTGATACCCGGAAAGCAATCCTGCCGGGCCAGGCTGGACGGCTGCGCAACAACATAGAACCCACAAAGGAGTCAGGTATGAAGATCGGTGTGATTCACTACAATTTTCCGCAATTCAACTTCGAGCAGTTCCTCGATTACTGTCAGGAGACAGGCTACGAGTATGCAGAGCTGCAGCTTACCGACGTGTGGACGGCTGACATCGAGAACCCAGAGGCGGAGGCAGAGAAGGTCCTGAAACAACTCGAAGCGAGAGGTCTGAAGGCGTCGGCGCTGGCCTCACACAACGATTTCGTTGTGTTGGAGGCAGAACAGGTCAACCACCAGGTTGAGCGGATGAAACGGGTCTGCAAGCTGGCGAAAATCCTTGGAACGAACGTGCTGCGCACCGAAGGCGGGCAGCCGAAAGACTCCGTTCCCGAGGAGCGGTGGGTCGAAGCCATGGCGGGTTGTTTCAGTCGCCTCGCGGACTTTGCCGCGGCAGAGGACGTATACTTTGCGGTGGACAACCACGGATATTGCACCAACGACGGCGATCTGCAACTGAAGTTGATCCAGACGGTCGGGTCCAAGAACCTTGGGGTCAACCTCGATACGATGAACTATCGTTGGTTTGGTCACGACATCCCTGCCATCAACCGCTTCTACGAGATGCTCGCCCCGCACGCTTTTCATACTCACCTCAAGGACGGCACCGGCTCTCGTGAGAACTACGTCGGCGCTGCGCTGGGTGAGGGGGAGATTGATCTGACCCATGCGGTGAAGTGCCTGAAGGACGCGGACTACCAGGGCGTATGGTGCTCGGAATACGAAGGCCGCGAGCCGACGGACCTCGGGTATCGCAAATGCTGTGAGTGGATCAAGGCAAACGTTTGACGTCGACGTGCAACAGAGGCAGTGCGAGCCTTCTCTTTTCTGACAGGCGCGCACTGCCTGCATGACTCGAAAGGAACGGCGGAGTTTGAGGTACTGGCACACGCCTGTACCCTACCGTTTGCGGCTAAAACATCCCCAACGACAACTTCGCTGCTTCCGACATGCGGCTTGGGTTCCAGGGAGGATCCCATACGACGTCCACCTTCGTCTCAGTGACTCCGGCGATGGCGTTTATCTTGCCTTCGATCTCAACGGGTATGTACTGCGCTGCCGGACAAGCCGGCGAGGTCAGCGTCATCCTGATTTCCACCTTGCCGGTGGGTTCAACCGTCACGCCGTAGATCAATCCGAGTTCGTAAATGTTGACAGGGATCTCGGGGTCGTAGACGGTGTGGAGCATTTCCGTTACCCGGGACTCCAAGCTCTCGGTGTCGAGGGTTGCGGGGCCATTAGTTTCCATATTCCTTCCATCCCTATTATTGTGGGTCCGAAGCGGACGGCTACTCGGTCGTGGTCGGTTCGCTCTTCCCTTCGAGGGCTGCGTGCAGGGTGTGCCAGGCGAGGCTCGCACACTTCACTCGAACCGGGAAATCGCACACTCCTGAAAATACCGCGAGCTTGCCAAGCTGGTCGATATCAGCCTCGGCGCCCTTCCCC
>JACQGJ010000584.1 GCA_016199605.1 Armatimonadota bacterium
CTCTATGTCAAGGGAATCATTCATGCCGACTCGTCGGCGCCACGTCGCGGTGAAAATGCCAGAACGTTTGTAGTAGTGCGATTCATCGCGCGTTACCCACCGGCACACGTGCGATGAATCGCACTACTACAAACGCTATTTTCGAAGGAGATATTCGTGAAGCAATTCGTTTGTGCGTTGATCACTGTGGCAGTCCTCGGTCGCGTGGCCGGTGCGGCCCCTCTTGCCTCGTCAATAAAGTGGGAGAAGAGCTATGAGGAAGCTCTCAAACTGTCTACTCAAACCGGGAAACTGGTCATGGTTGACTTCTATGGGGAGTGGTGCCCGGCCTGCAAGGAAATGGACAGGGCCACCTACACCAACCGGGAGGTTCTCGCGGAAAGCCGCAACTGGATCAACCTGAAGATCGACGTCGACAAGAACCCCAAGCTCTCAGAGAAATACAGCACACCCTATCTGCCGACAATCCTTTTCTTGAATGCTCAAGGTGATGAAGTGAAGAGGAACGAGGGGTTCCTGGATCCCGTTGCCTTCCTCGACTTCGCGAAAGAAGCACACAAAACGGAAAAGGACCTCCGCGAGGCTTTGGAAACACTTGCCCAGAATCCGGAGGATCTGGAAGCCAACTACAAACTGGCCTTGGTGTCCTACGCGCGCAAGAACTTCAAGAGGGGGCAAGAGCACATGGAAAAAGTGCTGGCCCTTGACCCGCAGAACTCCAAAGGCTACGGTCCTGAGCTATTTATGCGTTCGGGGCTTGCCCACGGCATGAACCGAGACTTCAAGAAGGCGATCGAGCTGTTCGGACGAGGCGTGAAGGACTATCCGGATAGCTCGGTGTTCGATGAAACCAGGTACTACCTGGCCCTTTCCTACCAGTTCGACGGACAGTTGTCAAAAGCCAAGGAAGTCTTGGCCCAGGTAGTTGCCACGGCCAAGGTGGACAAGATCAAGAAGAGCGCCACAGAGAGGCTCGCGAAGTTATCCGCCGGAGACTGAGGATCCTGCCGCCCTCGCTTGAGAGTCTCACCCCTTTTCCCGGCCTCCCGTTCTCCGAAGCCGGCGCCCACCTCGCTCGTTCTACTGTTCCACTTGTCAAAAGAGTGTGAAGTCGATATAGTGGGCGGTGGGAGAATCCGTAGGGTTCTCTCGAGGAGGAGAAAGATGCAGGGAAGAGCTCGCTGCGCGGTGATGCCCGCGTTCTCTGGCCCCCTTGAGTTACGCGAGTATCCGTTGAGGATGGACCCCGAACCCGGAGCCTCCTGGGTTCGAGTCGAAGCAGCGGGTGTTTGCGGAACTGACGTCCACCTGTGGAAAGGTCAACTCCCCGTTCCTCTTCCCCTCATCATGGGACACGAAACCGTCGGTCGCATTGAATGCCTGGGCGAGGGTTTGACCCACGATTGGTCGCAGAATCCCCTGGGGGTGGGTGATCGAGTGACCTGGAGCTCAGGCGTCTTCTGCAACTCCTGCTATTTCTGCAAGGTCAAAGTAAACCCCTCTCGCTGCATTGACCGCAAAGCGTACGGGATCTCCTACAACTGCGACGAATCTCCGCATTTCCTGGGGGGCTACGCGGAGTACATCTACCTCCGACCCGGCACCGCGATCTTCAAGCTGCCGCACACTTTGTCCACTGAGGCCGTCGTCGGGTCAGGATGCGCTCTGGTCACGGCGGTTCACGGTTTGGAGCGCCTCCGGATCGAATGGAACGATGTCGTCGTGATCCAGGGAACCGGGCCCGTCGGTATCTCCGCTCTGGCTTTGGCGAAAAGCTCGGGAGCCCAGATCGTCATCGTCGTCGGAGGACCGGATCACCGCCTTGCGATTGCCAAGCGATTCGGCGCCGACTACCGTGTCAACATCGACCAGCTTACGTCTCCGTCTCACCGAATCGAGCGGGTGAAAGAGCTGTGCGCCGATCACGGAGCGCCCTACGGTCCGGACGTCGTCATTGAGTGCGCGGGCGTCCCTGAAGCCTTTGCCGAGGGGATTGAGATGGTTCGCGACGGAGGGAAATACCTCGTCCTCGGGCACTATGCCGATGCAGGAGCCTTGAGGTTCAATCCGCACTGGATCACCCGCAAGCAGATCACAATCTACGGCTCGTGGGCGAGTGAGCCACGACACATGTACGCCGCGCTTCAGTTTCTGGAGAGCAATCCAAAGGAGTTTCCTTTCGAGTTGTTGGTCACCCACCGGTTCCCTCTGGAGCGGGCTGACGATGCTCTTCAGGCAACTGCCAAATGGACTTCAGGAAAAAGCGTGATCGTTCCCCATGGAGATTGAGTCGGGACGAGAAGGAACGGAGTTGCGCCATGCGACATTTTCGCAACCTGACACTCCTATTGCTTCTGCTGGTTTTGCCGTGGTGGGCCTTGCGATCCACCGTCTGGACCTCGCGCCGCACGGCGACTCCTTCTTCAAGCCTTCGCCGACCTCACGGGCCTTTGTCAGTCGCGGACAAGATTGTGCTTGCCGCCCGGAAACAAGCCAAAGAGGGAACCAGCTACGTGCCCGGCTATGTCGTGATCGACTATCCCGGTGGCGACGTCCCAGGGGATCAAGGCGTTTGCACCGACGTGATCGTTCGATCTCTCCGAGCGGTTGGTTACGACCTCCAGAAACTGATCCACGAGGACATGAAGGCCCATTTCAACGCCTACCCTCGTCACTGGGGCCTCCGTCGACCCGACACCAACATTGACCATCGCCGCGTCCCGAACCAAATGACGTTCTTCCGCAGGCGCGGGCGGACTCTCACGACGGTGTTTGGTCGGCGAACGCAAAGCCAGTGGAAGGCCGGAGATTTGGTTTACTGGGACCTTGGGTACAAAGGCTTCCTGCACTGCGGGGTTGTTTCGGACAAGAGAGAGGGCGGCGGGGTGCCTTCGGTGATCCATAATCTCGGCGGTTGTCGGGAGGAGAGTGTTCTGCTCGCATGGAAAATCATTGGACACTATCGCTATCCGGTGGAATAATCGGAGATCTCACCGCTTCAGCCCTACAGGAGAAGTCGCATGCGTCGTCATGACCCGCTATTCCCTTTTTGTTTGTTCGCGGTTGCCTTGCTGACAGGATCGGCAGGCGCCAAAACTCATCGCACTTACTACACCGAAGACATGCTCGGCAAGGCTCTGAAGAAGATCGCGACGAAAGACTGGGCAAAGTCACAGGCGGCCGCCGCCGAGGCGCAATCCAAGTGGCTCGTCCAGATGTCCGATGAAGATCTCTGGCACTTCATCCCCCCGGCGGCGCAGATGCGGGCGCTCAATGCCAACTTCGGCGCTGATTGTCCAATCCACGGCGCAGTCATTCATCGGCAGGGAGGCCACTATCCCTGGATCATGTCGAGGGACAAGCCGTTCAAAGTCGAGTGCCCCGTCGGTCACGAAGTGTATCCTACCAACGAATTCGAGCCGTGGTGGATCAAAGGCAAGCCCCCCGTCACACCGGAGAACAGCTCGCCGACCGAGAAGTATGTAGACAACGGAGGTGGCTGGGTCAATGAGAAGGGCGTCCGCTACTGGTTCGTCCCTCACTACCTCTTCTGGCAGCGATGGCAGCGGGACGTGCTCCCCGGCGTGCAGTCCCTGGCTCAAGCCTATCTTCTGACAGGCAAGCCGCTCTATGGCCACAAGTGCGCGGTGATGTTGGCCCGCCTCGCTGAGCAGTATCCCCAGATGAACTACCTGAAGCAGGCGTATCATCATGCCTACCCCACAGGAGTTCGCGGCAAGATTCTCGACTACATCTGGGAGACTGGAGTGGTCAGCAACCTCGCTACTGCCTATGATGCGGTTTTCCCTGCCACCGACCTGACGGCGGATCCAGAGCTGGCCAGCTTCGTGAGAAACAGAGGCATCAGCGATCTCCGAGGGAGCATCGAGAAGAATATCCTCAGCGAAATGATTGACTGCCTGATGAACAATACGATCCGCGGCAATATGGGCATGCCCCAACAGGCCATGGCGACCCTCGCTCTGGTCCTCGATAACAACGATCCGACAAAAGGGCACACAACCCAGGAATTGGTGGATTGGGTTCTGAAAACCGAACCGGGGAAGACCACGGGAGATACTGAGGACCTCTTCTACAACGGCTTCTACCGCGACGGTCACGGCGGCGAAAGTTCCCCCGGCTATTCCTCGGGTTGGTGCGTCAATTTCTACCAGGTCGCTGAGAAGCTCGAGCGTCTCGGAGTTGATTTGTGGAAGCGTCCGAAGATGAAGAAGATGGCCGACATCCTGCTCGACATGACAACGGCAGGGAAATTCAGTCCGGCGATTGGAGACGCGGGATCCATCAACGGCGCGGGGCGGCTCTGGTCGGAATACATGATGCGCCAGGCGTGGACGCACTACCGCGACCCGATCTACGCGAAAGCGCTGAAACAGTTAGGCGGCGGTAGGGAGACCCTCTGGGAGGATTCGTTGGAGGAGGAGATCGACGCCGTTGTGAAGAAAGAAGGCGACCAGATCGTTCTGCCCTCCCGGAACCTCGGCGGTTACGGCCTCGCAGTTCTCGAAAGCGGAGAGCCGCCCAACCAGAGAGCGGTCTCCATGTATTACGGTTCCGCGGCCGGCGGCCACGGTCACCGCGACCGTCTCTCCACGGAAGCCTGGTTCTATGGCAAACCCGTGCTTCCCGAGCACGGCTACCCCGCGCACTGGCTCCCGAAATGCGCCTACTGGACTACCAATACCCTCAGCCACTATGCGGTCGTCGTCAACCGCAAATGGCAGGAAACGATGTATGCCGGTCACCTGAACTACCTCGCCGATTCACCGGTGGCGCGAGTGATGGACGCTTCAGCGGAAGTCGCCTATCCGAACGACGCTTCTCTCTATCGCCATACTGTCGCGATGATCGACCTCTCACCGACTGACTCCTACTTGTTCGACCTCTGGCGTGTGGCTGGCGGAACGCAGCATGACTGGAGCTTCCATGGGATTCCCTTCGCCGACTTTACCGTCAACGGACTCGATCTGACTCCAGTGCAAACCAAAGGCACGCTTGCGGGAAACGACGTGGCCTTCGGCGATAACGGCAAGCCGGACGCCGCCGCAGGATTCCAGTATCTCTTCAACGTTCAGAAGGCGTATGCGACCAAGCCTTTCACCGCGATGTGGAAGTCAACAAGGGACGACACCGCTCTCAACATGACCTTGGTGACTCAGGCTTCAGAGATCATTGTGGCCGACTGCGAACCAGAATTGCAGCCCGGCGCGCCGGAAACGGTCAAGTATGTAATTGCCCGCAACCTCTCCGGGACGCCGCCCTTCCAGGCTGGGGAAACGAAGGACGGCCTCGACAGCGCCTTCGCGGCGGTCGTTGAACCCCTGCGGGCTGAGAGGAAGATCAGGTCCGCCTCGCCTCTCACTCCCCGGACACCTACCCGCGGTTTCGTGGGTGTTCGTGTAGAACGTGCGGGTGCGACCGACTTCCTTCTGAGCAACCGCGATTCAAGAACGGC
>JACQGJ010000585.1 GCA_016199605.1 Armatimonadota bacterium
GCGTTCTCTCCCGCTACGAGAAACGGCACGGCGACCGTTCACTACGACAGGCAAACCTCACTTTGGATAATGCACACCAGGCAGATTGGCAGATTGACCTGCCTTGCTCAATCCCGTATCATGAGACCCGTGCTGAGGATGAGGAACGCTCATACAAGATGATTTTGAGTGGGATCCGAATAAGGCCCACCAGAACACAAAAAAAGCACGGCGTCAGTTTTGACCATACAGCGATCGTGTTGGGTCCACGCCCGCTGTCCATCTTCGATGATAAGCACAGCGCGGAGGAGGACCGATGGATGCCCCTTGGCCTTTCGGCATACGGCGGGTTGCTGGTTGTTCATCATATCTTTGAGCGTATCGGCGACACGAGAGTGCGGATTCGCATCTTCTCAAGCAGAAAAGCCACGAGGCAAGAAATCAGACAGTATGGAGCGGATACATGAAGGCGGAATATGACTTCTCGAAAGGGGAACAAGGCAAGTTCTTCAGGACAGACGCCAAGCTGAACCTTCCTGTATATCTGAAGGGCGAAGTGCAGCCTCAAATGGGCGCTGTGCGAACGGAACCAGATTCAATACCTGCAGGAGTTGCCAGACAGCTATCTCGCAGATAGACTCACCAGCGCGGAGGGACACGACTTGGAGGCCCTGAGCATCCTCACCTGGAATTGGGAGGTGGCAAGTATGACATACAAAGCGTTTGAGAGTGATCCGGTGATGCACACGCTCCACGAGCGGCAGGCCGAATACGCGGCGAAAGTGAAGGACATGGCCCCGGAAGAGGAGCTTGCCTTCTTCCGCAAAAACCTTCACGATAGGCCGGAGCGGAATGGCTGGACCTTGGTTAGCGTCAAACCCGGAGTGATGCGACTACAAAAAGCCCCTCAGGGAGGCAGATACACTCAAACCAGGGACCCGGCTCTCCAGAGGTCCGCAAGGAAAAGGAAGCATGGGCGTGGAGCAGTCGAGACAAGCAGCAAGGGACTCCAAGGAAGTCAGTGAATGGTTACGTGTCGCCTTGGAGCTGTGAAAGAAGAGGTTGCCATCATTCGGTCCGGAGTAAGATTGAGGATCAAAGATGCGGCCCCAAATCGCCATGTCCCTCGGGAAAAGCCCGCGTCCGTTGCGGGGTCTCTGGAGCAGTGGACGATGGGATATGCACCCAGGAGGACGCGCCAATGCCCGATGATGTGACTTTTATTTCCACCCAGCGTCAACGCATGCTACCACGGCGGAGAACTCGTGAGACGAGAACAGGAAAACCTCCGAGGCGCGGAGGCGAGTTGTTCTGGTGCATCGCGGTGTCCCTATCCCTGGCAAATGGGGATGTCACAAGCGAGGAACAGAATCCTCGTTGGGGAAACCCACTGACGACCGATACCGTCACGCTCTGCAAGAATTCGCGGCTTCAGCCCGGGGAGACCTTCGCGAAGTCTGTAGTCGTTCCCAAGCTGGCCGATGATGAACGCGCTGTTCTTGTACTCCGCGCCCGACTGGAAACGCCCACCGCGACCGGGTGCAACTACGGGCTCGATCTCCTGATCGATGGCATCCCTCTCACCGAGTCGCCGCTGCGGCCCAGGCTCTTGAACAAAGCCTCCAAATTCACACCGCCGAGTCTGCCAGGCCGCCAGTTCCAGTGGTTGGATGACCGCGGGAGCTGGATGGTCGTCACTGGCCCAAACTATGAGGCGAACTGGGCTGGCACGGGACAAGACTACGATTATCTGTTCGACCTCAGCGGCTGGGTGCAGGGAGGACACGAAACGACCATTGCCGTGAGGAATGCGATGCCCGAAGTGAATCCTGCGGTGCTGGTCGTTGACAACCTGTGCCTGGGTGTGATGAAACGGGTGGAGGTGGAAAGGACTCTCGCCCTCCAGAACCTGGGGAAACAGCGGAACGCTGAAGTCATGTCGAGCCTGCCACACGACGCGAAACCGGGGCCGAGGCCCTACGAAATCGTCTGGAGCGGGCGCACCGAATCCCCTCGCGCGCAGGTGTCCTTCGAAGACCTCAAGGGCTGGACGATGGAGGTGGTCGGCGACGCCGAGGTGTCGCTGTCGGCGTCCGTGGACTATCGGCTGTGGCGCAAGCAAACGGCCAAGTTCTCGTATGCCGGCGGGGAAACGGAGACGACCGTGGCGATTCGACCTCCTGCTCCGGTGGAGATTCCCGGGCCGTTTGACGCCGCAAACCTGATCGTATACGGCGCGTTTGGCCAGAACATCCGCGCCGATCTGAACCCGGGTCCGGGCCTGCATATCATCGTTCTTCTGGAGGACGGCAACGGGAGGGAAGTGCAAATGGACCTGGGGCGCGTCAAAGGCACGTACTGGACGCTCCAGCATGGGATACTGCCTCCCGCCCGGCTGCCACCGCTCACGTTTCCCATGAAGTTCCGGGCGTTGGTCATCAGCAACTGCAACCTCAAGGGCAAGCAGAGCGCTTACTTCGAGTCGCTGGCGTTCTACCAGCAGAACCGCAAGCCTCTGCGACGCCTGAAGCTGAAACCCCCTATCTACCCGGTCTCGGAGGACGGGAATCTGCCCACCCTGCCCGCGAGAGTGAACGTTCGGGCGGTCACCGTTCAGGGCGGGGCGGACTTTCTCAGTGAGGCGGGCGACGGCACGCTCCGGTTCTGCATTCGGCCCGCGGAAGGAAGTCTCAGCGGAGTCAGCGCCCGGTGGAACGATGCAACGGTCCTCCGCCCCATGGAAGGCGGAGGGATCAAGCTGCAGATTGGCGAGCGCCGCCTCATACCGAAGCCGGGCGAATCAGAGGTTCTCTCCTCGGAGTTGAAGGACAATCGCTTCTTCGTCCGGCGTCGCTACTCGAACATGGAATGGCAGGAGTGCTATTGGGTGCACGGACGCACGCTGGTGGTGGACCTCACGTGCAAGGGCGGCGTGGCGACAGGCGTGAGCTACGGGTTGGTCACGGGCCTGGATCACCCCAAAGGGATCGAAGTTCCGTACTTGCTGTTGGCCAACAAACCCGGGCCTTGGATTGCCTGTGGCAACGGGCTGTTCGTCTCCGTGTTGCCCGACTTGTATCACAGCGATTTTTCCTCGCTCGATGACCATGTCGCTTCGCCCCAGGGTGACAAGATCGGCCTGTGGGGCGGCTCGCTGTATTCCCCGCTCACCAACGGTCGCCGCAACGATCTGCGCGAGAGAGTTCTGGTCACGATCTCTACCGAATTTGCGGACACGCTGCCCAACGCCCAGAACCTGCCGTCACCCAACCGGGAAAAACTGGCTCCGTACATGTACCTGATGGAGTCAGCCTTCCTGGAGAACTTTCTTCGCACAACCAAGCGCTATGGCGTTGATTACATCATCGCCGATTCGTTCGTGATCCCCTTCGTCTCGGCGCTCTGCGTGGAAAACGCCTTCGCCCGCTGGCGTCTGCATCCGGACCTGCCGCTGCGACGATTCCTGAAGTACCGGAAACTCGTCAAGGAAGACCTCGGCTACCTGTTCGGATCCTACCTGTGCTTCAACGACCTGTACTTCACCAGCGAGTACTGGGACGAGAATCGGATCGCGCTCGGCGCGGATGGAAACTGGTCGAGTTACTGGCCCGGCGCCTACACGATGAAGGACGTGGCCATGCCCTGGCTGGCAAGGGACGTGGGGCGCAAGATGCACAAGCTATATCCTACCAACAACTGCTACATGGACGTCACGACGATCCACGGCCCGTATGCGCTGGACTACGAGGCCGGCGTGGAAGGCGCAGGCATCGCCCGCGTCCAGTGGAGGGCCCTTGCCGATTCCATCGTGGAGAGTCGCCAGTGGGCCGGCACGATCGCCAGTGAAGGCTTCTACCGCTGGATGTACGCGGGCCTGACGGACATGGACTACGCCACTCTTCCCACTCGCCACGTAACGCATCCCGCGGCCGACTTTCCTCTGCTGGTGGACTTCGATCTGTTGAAGATTCACCCGTTCGAGCACGGAACGATGATGAGCTACGGTCCGAGCTGCTTCCTCGGCGAAAAGGAGCTGAAGGAACTGAAGGAGGACGATGGCTGCGGCGAAGCTCCCCAGGCCTTCTACCGCTACGTCTCCGCCAGTCTGGCCTACGGCCACATGCTGATGGCCGGGTACGGATACATCCCCAAGCTCGCAAGGTTTCTACAGCTTTACTGCCTCATGCAGGGCGTGCAAAAGGAATACCTGACCGACGCGGTTGAGCAGATTCGCTACCACAACGGAAAGGAATATCTCCCGTCCAGCCTCGCGCTGAGAGACGATTCGTACACTGTGGGGCGCGTTTGCGTGCGCTACAGGCGCGGCCTTCGGGTGCAGGTGAATTACAACAAGGAGCAGAACTGGCTCGTGACGGTCGGCGAGGCGATTTACGACCTGCCGCCCTTTGGTTGGATCATCGACAAACCCGGTTCAATCCTTGCCTTCAGCGCCCTGGTCCACGGGCAGCGAGTAGACTACGTCTCCTGCCCGGAGTATGTTTACTTGAACAGCGGTGGCGCCAAAGCCGCCCTCCACGGGCTGGAGGTGGAAGGCGCGGTGTGGCTGAAGCACGAGGGAGAGAGTTGGCATTTGATCCCGTGCGGTGATCTCGGGCCGTGGGAGATCGTGTACGATCCGCCGCACTTGCCGAAGCAGCCGCTGAGATACTGGGACATGCAGCTCACGGAAATCCCCGATAGCCGAGGCTGTAACCGTGTGGTCATTGATACGGCAAAGCTGCTCGGGAAGAGAGCGTCAGATACAAAGGTCATCGCCCGAGCGGACGATGGGAAAGAACGGGCGGCCAAGACGAAAGTCCTGGACGAGGCCCGCCTGGAGGTGTTCCCGGCCGGTGACGTTGTGGACTACCGACTGAAATGACGTGGTCTGGTGTTCTACGACAAGGGCAGAGGATGGCGTCCTCGCCGTCCACATCATTCCGTATGTCTACGTGGCTAAGGCTGAAGACATACCATGTGTGCTTCAGGGCGGGGGACTAACGTCCCGGGAGAGGTTCCACTATGACTGACGACCTCCCGACCTGGTCCCCGAGAACGCGACGACGATGGGGTTGTATCTGGTGAACCTCCTGGCGGCGCAACGACTGCACGGCGCAGTGCAGGTGTCGCAGGAGCATGGGACTTGTGTGTGCGTGGTAATTCCGAGAGGAGAGGTGCAGAAATGAAGAAGGCAAAGATCGTGATCATCGAGGACCAATCGGTAGTTGCGGAGGACCTCCGCACAACGTTGCAGGACGGCGGTCATGAGGTGGTCGCCGTCTACGACGCAGGGGAAAACGCGTTGATTGGGGTGCTTGCGCACCAGGTGGACCTCGCCCTGGTTGACGTGGTTCTCCGAGGGAAGATGCCGGGCACCGACCTGGCGGAACGTCTGCACCATGACTACGGCATCCCCGTCATCTTCGTCACCGCCTTCGGTAACGAAGAGCTCCGGGTGCGGGCCGCGCGGGCCAATCCTGCCGGCTACATCGTGAAGCCGTTCAGTCCCAAGGAACTGTTGGAGACTGTGGAGAACGCCTTGCCCTGACTGGATCGCAAAGGAATCATTCATGCCGACTCGTCGGCGCCACGTCGCGGTGAAAATGCCAGAACGTTTGTAGTAGTGCGATTCATCGCACGTTACCCACC
>JACQGJ010000596.1 GCA_016199605.1 Armatimonadota bacterium
GGCGAAGCAAGGACACGGGTGGGTGAGCCTCAAAGAATGTGAACGTATCCGCGAGAGGCTCCGGACATACGGTCCGAGTACGGAGTTGAAGGAGTGGAACGATCCCACTGGAATTGTATCATAAGACCCCTGCGAGTTGATCTCGCTGGTGAATGCGATTGGCTGGCTGACGTAGGTGTCCCGGGAGGTTTACAGACCCCTGTCCAGATTGTCTGGCAGGTGAATAAGACCGAGAGGCTAACTCCGGTCCTCGCAAGGTGACAGCTTAGCTGGCGTGCAATCTCATTCACCTGCCAGACATGCTGGACAGGGGTCAGGAGGGAACTGGCGGACCGCTGTCCTTAGCTCTCCAAACTTATTCACCGGCGAGATGAACTCGCAGGGGTCTCCCAAGTCTTATGATACAACTCCAGGCGACCCCACAACCTGCTTGACGGCGATGCGCGGGCCGCGTATACTGCGGTCAGCCTTGAGATGAAGAGAGAAGTATTACAGACAATCCGGTCAAAACTGGAATCCGTCTACGGCGACAGGCTCCGGGGAATCGTGTTGTACGGCTCCGAGGCGCGCGGAGAGGCTGGACCAGACAGCGACATTGATCTGCTCGTTCTGCTTGAAGGCCCGATCCACTTGTGGCAGGAGGTGCGGACCTGTATCCATGCCTTGTACCCCCTCACCTTAACCCTCGGACGTCCCCTCAGCCCTAAGCCCGTGGACGCCCAACGCTACTATCACGCCGAGAATCCGTTCTACCAGCGCGCTCGACGTGAGGGAATTCTGCTATGAGCGGCGAACACCCGAAGGAACTGTGGCAACGCGCACAGAACGCGCTCAAGTCGGCTGAGGTCCTTGTGGGTGTAAGTGGCGATGATGCCGCGTCGCGCGCCTACTATGCCGCCTTTCATGCCGTGTCGGCCCTGTTCGCGACAAGAGGGCAGGTTTTCTCCAAACACACCGCGGTTCGGGCGGCAGTCCACCGCGATCTCGTGCACACAGCGTCCGAAGCTGCTCACCGTCGGGGAATCGCCGCGCGACGAGCGATTCGATGCCGTCGAGTTAGCGGCGTGGACGGGGGCTGTGCAACCTGCTCCCAAATCTTGATGAAGTGGAGACGAAGGAATGAACCTGAAGTCTGTCCGAATTTGGATCACGATTCTCGGCCTCTGGTCGGGTGTCCAGAGGCTGACTCGTGCTCACGCATACGAGGGCGTGACGGACCCGCAAGACCAGATGGCGCGGTTGCGACAGGCCGTTGCGCAGGCTGGTTTTGCACGAGTCACAGACAGCCGTGCGAATGTGTTCCAAGCATTTGCATTTGAAAAAGAATCGCTCAACAAGAGCTATGTCAACGTGATACAGTGCGAATCAGCGGACAAAGCCCAAGAATTTCTTGGCCGATACATCTCTCAACCTCAATTCGATGGGCCACAGTTCCAGTTCGGTGCGAATGTTACTGTCCAAAGGGCAAAAGCCAGCGGATATTTCCGAGCCAAGGACGACGCAAATCCGGAGAGATGGTTGATTTCAGGGACAATCCGTTACGGGATTGTGCTGGACAATCGGTTCGTCTTGATATTTGTGAGTAGTCTTTGGGCACCCGAGCCGGCCGGCAACGTGGTTTCGCAAGTCCCCCTGTATGAGAAACTGACGCGTGATGCGCTTGAGTTCGGCGAACCGGCAATGCGTAGACTGACTGCGGCTTTGGTTGGGTTGGGATCTTCCGGTAAGAAGCTGACGTTAGAGATGGTCGACGCTCGTGCGTTCAACGATCCTACGCGAAATGTCTCGCAAGGGCCAAAGGACGGCTTTCCGATTTCATCTGTTTCAGACGTGCAGCTTAAGAGCTTTGCGACGGGCCAGCCCGTCGTCTCCAAAGTTGCAGCCGATGGCGTGACGTTGCTCTTGCTGCGCACCGAAGTGCCGGAGGCCGGTTCAGTGACCTTTGAACTCGACGGCCCCGGAAGCCTTTACCTATTAACGCGCGATCCATTCGTTGCGGCGGGAGGGTCCTCGACGCAAGCTCGCTCGAGGTTGGTAGATCTACATCTGCCTTCAGGCCCGCGAAACTATGCGTTCGCCCTCTACCGCCCGCCTCCGATGTTACCTGGAGATGGCAATTGGAACTTTGCGATCCGAGCCAATTTCAAACCGAACGTCGAAACGGCGAAAGTCATTTCCGGAGAAGCTTCCGGAACACTTGTGCGCCCTCCGGTCGTGCTCGTCCATGGTACGTACGACAATCCCAAAGAATGCTGGAATACAAAGGATGCCGACGACGCTCCTCAAACAATGTACCAAAGCCTGACCGAGGCCGGTTTCCGCGTTTTCTGCGTCGACTGGGAAAAGACGAATGGCCGAGAAGACCCCAGCGACTTTGACACGAATCGCATGACGGTCTACCAGGAGAAGAACGGCATTCGCGATGCGTTGGAGGCCTTTCGGAAGGACGGCATCGCGGTCACCCAAGCGGACGTTGTCGCTCACTCGCAGGGCGGGGTCATCACACGCGTTTTTGCTCGTGGCCGACCGCTCACTCGGTCGATATCGATCACAGATCCGCACTGTGGCGATACGCAGGCGTGCCGCGAGCACGGATGCTGGTATCACACCAAGCGCAATTTCGGTCAAGGCGATATTCGCCGCTTCATCACAATTAGCTCAACCCATCGAGGAAGCGATATCCCAGGTCTTTTCAAGGGAATCGTGGCAGTGCGGGATAAGTCACCGGCCGCTGGCGCGACGAGGATATGGTTTGCCAACTTCATCGATGCGATGCAGTATTGGATGACCGGAGTAAAGACCGGCGGGTTTAAAGACCAGATGCCAGGAAGTAAAGCGCTGCGCGACATTGGCCCAACCCCTATCAAATCTCATGCTATCGCCATCGTATGCTCGGATGAGATCATGGAAACGCGAAAATCAGGTTTCTACTTAGGCCGGCTGAAGAAACTGTGGACGGCCATCCCCCGCCACGAGATTGAACGGGTCTTTGCGGCGATTGACCAAGAAGCCGATGGAGAAAAGCTACATGCGTCGGCCGTGAAGTATGCCAATCTCGGATGGACTGCGGATCGGAGCGAGCCGTATCGCGACTTGCTGAGAGAGTTTCGACGGGCTGTTTTCAGGGGTGAGGAAAACGACTGCGTCGTTGCACTTTCCAGTTCTTGTGGCGGCTTGAGCACAGAACACATCTCAAAGGTCGCGGGCTACGTCCACTCCTATGCTCCACGCGAAACTGAGGTCCAAATGCTCACATTGGAATTGTTACGCGGTTCGGAAGACCCGTTCGATCCGCGCGGTTTTCCCGATACATACGCTGGAACATTCGCAGCCGGAACGGCCGGAACGAAGAGGTCAGCTCTTGACAACCAGCCAACGGTTGCTTCGGCTCCCAAAACAGCCGTTGCTCCGGTGCCTCCGCCCGTTTCGGGCCCTCCCAAAGAAGTTCCACCTCCCGACAAGTGTGTGAGTGATCTGCTGGCCCAAACCTTTGGCACACACTCCGGCATCCGAGCGGGTAAGCTGGTTCTGATCGAAGTCGAGCGCGGCTCTCCGGGTGACCACATGGGATTGGGCAGCGGCGATCGGATCCTCCGAATCGGTGACAAGAACCTTGATGGTCTTATGGCTGCAGAACTCCAAGCGCTGGCTCATGCGCCGCTGCGCGCGCCGCTGGAGATCGAGTTGTTGAGAGGAGGCGATCAAGCTCGCGTCGTGGTGACTTTGATTGAGCGCGCCCCCGCCGGCTATGCCATGACGGTAACGGTCGTGCCGGGTCCAGCCCAATGAGCAGAGACGTACAGCTTCTTCAGACAAGGCGCCAACTCTTCGGCCGTTCGTCCACCGGTCTCGGCATCGGGGGCTGGGGAGTCACATCTTCCTTTATCAATTATCTTGAATGAAGCTGTGACGCATGACCTCTTTGGAACGCCGACCCGGCCAACGCCGATAACCAAATCCCGACCTCGTAGCGATCGCCGGAGGAGGGGAAGTGAATTCCCGGAATCCGGGGGAACGGAGCGCAACTCCTTTCCCCTTACTGTCTGTGTTCGCCTTTGCCGTATTCCCGCGATTCAATATCGCCGGCGCTTTTTCTCCATAGGTATGAGGACGCTCCTCCATACCTATGAGGACGCGACCACATACCTATGGAGCAGCCGCCTCATACCCATGGAAACGCGCCTCCATAGGTATGATATTTTAGAGCCTTTCCGGTCGGGGGTGCCTTATCCTGGTCACCGTCACTTTCTTAGCCGAATCCGAGTTGCGTCTGCCGCTCCTGCGGCAGATTCCACGGGCGAAAACGTCGGTGGATGCGGACCCGCAGGGTCCGAGCGGACTCGCAGGGTCCGAGCGGACTTGCAGAGTCCGAATGGTGTGCTTCTACTGGAAGACCCGTTACACCGGCATCAGGCCCATCAGTGAGATCGTCAACGCTGTCAAACAGGGGGCTGAAAGGAAGCCGAGTTGAGAAGGTTGTTCCCGCCTGACTCACCAAAGAGGAGAGTTGCGGAACTGGTGAGAAGCAGAACACACGCGCCCAGGCTAAGTGGTGTCATGGTCATGGCTATTCCGGTCGAGAGCGGCCCACGTAGACGTCATCGATCAGCACACTTCCCAGTCCGCC
>JACQGJ010000600.1 GCA_016199605.1 Armatimonadota bacterium
CGATTATGCACCACGTGGTGCCGCCACAGCCCCTTGCCGGGGGCGGTCTGGAAGGTGAGGTCGAGGCCTTTGTCCGTTGCCCGGCCCCACACGGAAACTCGCTCAAAGGCACTACCTCCGGCCCCGAGGCATCCCCTTGAGAGGGTCCAGGGGAGACACGCGGGAACCCCGTTGATGAGCACCTCTCCCACGCCGTTGCCTGTTCCACTCGCCTCAAGGTCAACTCGGTATGACCCCGGTGGCACTTTCACTCGGTAGGTTGCGGGGCCGGACAGAGCGGCCTGACCGCCCGATAAGACGATGGACTGTTTGCCCGCGCCCCACCCCTCCTCCGCTGTCTGGTTCCGTGTGAGGTCGCACACGATTGTCTCAGCGCGTTTCGGTTGCGGCTCGTCCGCTTCGATGGAAGCTGCCAGAACGACGAGACGATGCCCCTTGCCGGTGTCCGTCAGGTCGACACTCTCAAGCAGGGAGTCAGCGGGTAGTTGTATTTCGAGAAGATTCAGCAGCGTCGTCCTGCCGTCCCACTGACTCGACACCTTGAAGGCTCTCGCCAAGGAAGCGTTCTTCGCCAGCCCCCAGAAATGCCAGTTCTCGTAGGACTCCAGGTTGCGCAGCTCCCGCTTGTCGGTTTTCCCCCCGGCAAAGCGCAGCGTGAGGTTCGCGCCGACCTCCCGGTCAAACGGAGCGCCGTCCCCGATCATGCCCAGGAGGAAAAGGCGTTTCGCTTTCGCTCTGATCGGGAGGCTCACAGTTTCCCTGTCATGAAGCACAATCGCTGACTTGCCGCCGTTGGAGCTCGGATGGAGGAAGTCGAAAGGAACTCCGCTCAACTCCATCCGCCCACCCCACGGCAGTCCGTAAACGTAGCTCTCCTCTTCGCGAACCGTGAAGTCGGTCCGGTAGACGACCGGATAAACACTGGGCACTCGCACGGGATAGCCTCCGGGCTCCACCTCTGCCCACGTCTGGAAGTCGAGCTTCAGCTTTCCACCGGCACTTGGGGGATCCCCGGTGACGGGCGGGCCGTACGTCCTTAACTCGTTCCAAGGATTGGCGTTTGCCGCACCGTGAAGGTCCACCGTTCGTATTTTCGTTCGGTCGGCGTCGCGAACCGGAGCGCCGGACCATCCCCAATCCCAGGCTTCTCCACCCTTTGATAGACGCGGGGGAGAGTCGAGCAAGTCGGACTCGCTGAGACCCGCCTCGGCGGCAACTGAGAGGAGATAGGGAAAAACACCTGTGCTCTCGTATTGACTGTAGAGATTGTTCGTGCAGCCTTTGGTGAGCGCCGCCAACTCCTCGAAGTCCAGGTCCCGTAGGGGCTTCTTGAAAACCTTCTCAGGCTGAAAGTCCTGCAGCCGTGGGTTTGAGTAGGGACCCCACATGGAGTAGTGGAGCTTCAAGGCGTCGAGGAACACCGGGTCCTTCGAGAAACGATAGGCGTACCCAAACTGCAGAGCGCCGAGGCCCAGGTCCAGGTTGCCGATCCGTTTCCTGGCAGCCGTCAGCCAGTAGTCGCGCATCTCCTGGTCCTCGCTGTAGAGCAGATACGTCACCAGTGAAGGATGCTGAATGGTCGGGCAACGGAAGTGTGGAACGTCCAGCTTGCCGTAGCCGCCCATCTGGAATCCTGCATAGTCCGCCCGGACTTCTTGACGCGCCTCCTCCCAGAGAGCAGTTTCGCCCGTCACCGACGCGAGTCGCACCAGATACTCGCCGACGTACTCGTCCTCCGCCCCGCCGCCTCTTCGATGAAAATTGGCGTACTCTTTCGCCACGTCGAGACAGCGCAGGTCACCGGTCAGAAGATACATGTCCATTGCGCCGAAAGTCGCGGTGCCATAGCCCGTCAGGATGTTTCCCCAGTGCTGCTCATCATGCCGATGTCCACCGCCGACGTTGGCGGGGTCTTCATCGTAATGGACGGTGTCGACGTCCGTGACGTGTCGCACCATCGCCTCCCACAAGTCGAAAAGCCGTCGGTCTCCACTGCGCAGGAAGTGAAGCAGGAGGTTGCGGTCCTCTGCTCCGTCATTGTCCAGCCACCCCCTGTAACCGCGACAGCACCAGCTCTTGGGCGCCCCATCTCCGGAGTGGCTCGGGACCTCATAGCCAGAGAAAAGCTCATCGCCATAATCGATGAAACCGTACCAGCCGAACTGGTTGACGTTCCGCACTCGCCATTCTGCGGCCAGGTCCATGTACGTCTCAAACCGGGGAAACCGCTGCGGATCACGGGGGCTGAACTTCGGCATAAACTCGCTGTTCCCATACCAGGCGGGTGGCGCAATGGCGAAGAGCCGTTGGTTGAAAGCCGTGACCGTCGCATCAAGGGTCTGGGGATCAGTCGCAGCGTCGTGCAACCACAGAAGCATTTCATGGGTCTTGGCGAGACCGCGGCCGGCTTTCGGATACATACCCAGGTCGTAATGAACCTTGTCCTCCACATAGTCATACCGGCGGCGAAGGTCGAGGATCTGGTTGCCGCGGTCCGGCCATAGATATTGAGTGATCGTACCGGTGGTTGCGTCCACCGCGATCTCCTTGGGGAAGAGCTTGTCGAAATGTCGAACCGCCACCGTCACGCCACGATCCTGTCCTTGCAGCGTCGCCCAGCCGTGTGCCCAATCGCCTGCTCCAGTCGGCTTGTTATCTGCGGACGACTTTCCACTGTCCATTTGATACGTCACCGATTTCACGTCGGTGTAAGGAACCTTGTGCCGCAGCACCGATGGCCCTGTTTCCAGCATCGACGCCCACGCCGAATCAGCGGGCATCGAGGCAGGCTTCGACCCGCCGAACAAGATCCGTGGCTTGCCTGACAGGACGAACTGTTGCTGCACCGCCAGGCGACGCAGGAAGTCTTTTTTCACGTCACCCGTAAAGACGACGGTATGCGTCGTCCAGACCCACGGCTTGCCCGCGTGGAAGGTGAGGCGAACTGTGTAAGGAAATTCCTCCCGACCCTCAGCGTTGGCCAGGCCTCCGTCCAACCGAACGACCGTTCGCGCGGGACTCTTCCATTCGACGCTCGCCGTGAAGGACTTCTTCGAGGTCTCCGGGGTAAATCGATCCGTCTTGGCCTCCGGCGGTGACTGACTCTTCCGCAGCCATTCCTCTTCGTTGGGTTCCCCGGGAGGTGAGTGTTCCAGATCGAGAAACATCCTGCCGGGAGAGCGTAAGGCTGGCGTGCCCCGCAGGGAGATGGAGTCCATGAGGCTGAAGGATTTCCTGTTGATACGCGCGACCATTGCGCCGGTATCCACCACGATCGCCTCTGGCGATTCGGTGACGGTGATCCCCTTCGCAGCGCCGGCGGCCGCAGCAACAGGCTTCGCCTCCGGTCCATACACGAGCCTGAAAAGTTTCGTCTGGTTCGGGCTCAGGTCTGTCTGGAAATCCAGCATCAACCACATCACCGACCCATCCCGCCATCGCGCCGTCACACGTAAATCAGCCGGCACCGGTTTTCCCGCGGCATCGCGGAGTTGCCGCGGGGCACTCTCCTTGAGCGCTCCTTTTGGGAACGGCACGCCACTCGTGACCACGTCCGCGCGACGCGAGACGCCGCTCGGTTCGGTGACGGTGAGGGGGATCTCGGAGGCGAAGGTTGAAAGGCGGAGGAAAAACATTGGCGCGGCAAAAGGAAGGACCAAGCCACGCATAGACGAAGACAGAACCATTGCAGACTCCTTTGGGGCCGTGATGCTAAAACATCACGCCAATCGCTCCAAGCATGCTAAAGCAAGCTCGGACGGGAGGTTCAGCCTGCTTTAGCTCGCTTTCCCTATTAGACTCATGCTTTAACATGAGGCTTTAGCATGAGGCTATCCGTCGTAACCCCCATACTTCTTCATGAACTCGACATACCACCGGAAACCCTCCCAGCTTACCGTCGGCGGGATGGAGTGGTCGCTGTGGCCGATGTAGCCGCCGCCCTCTTTGGCGATGGTGACCTTCGAGCGGATTTCTTCCTCGATCAAGTCGCGGTCGTTGGTGGCCAGCACGTCGGCGTTGATGTTGCCGAAGAAGGCGACACGATCGCCGTAGAGCTTCTTGAACTCCCTCACGTCGTTGCCACACCGGGCTTCAATGGGCTGCATGCAGTCAATGCCTCCCTCGATCAAAAGAGGCAGCAACTCCCGCAGGTCGCCGTCGCTGTGGAAGATGACCGGCCATCCCTGCTTGTGGGCGAACTCGGTGTGACGAGTGAGGTAGCCGTGCATGAACTTCCAGTAGAACTTCGGTGAGAAAAGCAAGCCGTTCTTGTAGCAGAGGTCGGACCAGAACCAGAGCGCGTCGAACTGCACCCCGGCCTCCACGTATTGCTGCATGAAGGCGAGGTTGAACTCGGTCGTTGTCTCAACCATGTCCTCGATCAACTCGGGGCAGTCGATCATCTTCTCCAGGCAATGATCGTGTCCGAGGGTTCGGAGGGTGTACCACATCGGTTCGTGCAGGGTGAGGTAGTGGAATTCCCCGCGAGCGTGAGCGGCTTCAACGGATTGCCGGATGTCATCCCGCAACTCATACCGTGACACGTCAACCTGGTGCTTCACCTTCTTCCAGTCGTCATGAGTCTTGATGGCGAAGTCCATCTCCAGCGGAGGTGCGTACTGTTTCTTCCACGACTTCATCGTGACGCCGTTGGCGTCCACCGCGATCACATAGTCGTCGGTTTCCTCCAGGGTCTGCGTTGGGAAGTTCAAGTCGAACATCAACCAGCACCCGTTCACCGGGTCGAGGTCCAGTTGCTGATTGAGGCTGATATCCTCCCGCATCCCCTC
>JACQGJ010000036.1 GCA_016199605.1 Armatimonadota bacterium
CCCTCGAAGGCCCAACGAACGATGGGGCTGTTCGGATCCTTGCCGGGAACTATCCACGGTCGGAGGTAATTGAAGTAGATTTCCTGGAACCGGTTCTGCGGCGTGGCGTAGTAGACCGGCCCCAGCATCCCGAGGTAGATATAGGTCGCCATTTGCTGCCCCGGAATCGCGCAACTGACGAGAATCATGCAGTAGGCGAAGAGCTTCTCCGTGCGGGTGAGGTTGAAACGAGTGCGGATAAGTTGAACAAAAGAGTGGACGCCGAGGAGATAGAGCAAGAGCATAGCGGCAGAAAGAGGGAGATGTTTGCCCATGGTCGCCACTATGACGACAAGGCCTGCTGTCGAGATGACTCCCAATAAAACTGATTCTACTGTCAATGGTCTGCGCTTCTGGAGTTTGCCATTGACTATTCGGATGCGAAGCTCTTCTGCCGATATACCTATCAGAATTCCATTGCACCACAACCACCAGGGAACCGCAACGTATCGAGACACGACAATCGCCGCGACGCAATGCAACGCACAGAAAGTCTGCATGAATGCGACTGGGAGGGTGGCCAACCCGTTTTCGTCTCTTCGATTGGCAAGCAGCCATTCACGGACTCCGAACAGGATTGCAAACACCATCACCACCCACGCCGACTTCCACGACAGATGATGCCCGTGCGCCTGGCAGATCAGCGTAATGCAGTAGATAAGGAGGAACCCGCAATAGGGAATCCAGAAGAACCGGCGCATCTGGTGCAGAGCGCCGAAACCGACCATGATGAGCAGCGGCCAGAGAGCGGCGCGAGGGAGGTGTCCCGTTCCGATGAGGTCGTAGCGGAGGAGGGCGGAATAGCACCCGGCGATAGCGATGCCGACGACGCACAGCAGTCCGAGGACAAACGCTCGGGCTGTTAGACCGTGCTCGGTGGATGAACCATCCAAGGGTGATTCATCGTGCCGGGTGAGATCGGTTGTGACTGCTTGAGTCTCCTCCAAGATTCGTTCCTTCGGAATGAGTCGATGCCGGGAGTTGTCAATCTCCGAGCTCGGCCAAGTCAGTGCGATATAATGCCACATTTTTCGCTGTGGTTCAACTGCGAAGGCGTGAGTGCCTCTTTACGAGTGTAGGTTGTTCCTGATCCTCGCCTGTGCTACTATACTCAGGTCCAGCGGGTTGCGACGGACGCCTCGAACTCGCGGAGTTCGCAAACTCGAACTCGCAGAGCTCGGAAACTCCCTCGCGACTTTCCCAACGAAGGAGATCCCATGCAGAAGTATCACTTTACGCACTCGATGATCCGGGTACACAACCTGGAACAGTCCATCTCTTTCTATGAGCAGGCACTGGGTCTGAAGGTCGCCCGAACCGTGGACGTACCAGAGCACAAATTCACGTTGGTCTTCCTGTCCGACGACGACACCGACTTCACGCTCGAGCTGACTTACAACTATGACCACGAGCCTTACGATCTCGGCAAAGGTTACGGTCACATCGCCCTGACGGTCCCCGACCTGCTGGAATCGAATGAGCACCACAAGAGCCTGGGGCTGGAGTGCTCACCGGTGCGATACACGGAGGAAGGAATCCCACGTTACTACTTTATCGAGGACCCCGACGGATACGAAATCGAGCTGCTGCAAGAGAAGAAGTGATTCGTGATGCGTGAGGCGTGAGAGAAGACCGCGACACTTAACGCCTCCCCAAAGACGTCGCGACCCTCACGGACCCCTCGAAGTCTGCGAGTTCGCAAGCTATGCAACCCATCCCTGATAACTCCCCAAGAACCGTCCTGAAACAAGCCTGCATGATTGTGGTTATCAGCGGCTTGGGAGGGCTGGCACACAACGCGTTGTCTCCTCAGGGAATCCCTATCGACTACCGTGTCGTCAAGGCGAAGCAGGCCGCTAAGACGGTGCAGGTCGCAAAGCAGGTCAAGGTTCCCGTCATCGCACTGGCTGCGGTTCGAGCCGCCGCCGAGGAGCACACGGCGACATTCCTGGACGGTCGGACTCCGGCATCCTTCGCGGCGGGACACATTCCCGGAGCGCGGAATCTTCCGGTGCTGGATTTCAAACGTTATCTTAAGAGCGCGACTGCCGGACTTGCCCATGACAGTCCCCTTGTCACGTATTGCAGCAGTTCCCATTGCCAGTCGAGTGTGACGCTGGCGAGGATGCTCAGAGAAGAGGGTTACACCCAGGTAAGGGCTTACATCGGGGGCTGGCAGGAGTGGAAAGGTGCGAAGCTGCGAATCGCCAAAGGCGTCGTGAACCGACCTGCCACGCCGCAGCAGTTGATTGAGCAATCGGCTTCTCCGTCGGTGACAGTCACAGGCATGAAGAATCCCTCCGCGTCTCCTTCGGCGACGACGCACGCAATACCTCAAACGAAAGTGACGAGCGCCGTCCCGACCTCTCCGCGGAAATTGGGGGGTCCATCGCGTCTTCCCGCGCACTCAACAACGAACGCCACGGTTCCAGCAACCTCTCCTCTCGTGGGCCTCAAGGAAGCCTTCAGACTTTTCAACAGCGGGACTTGCTTGTTTGTGGATACGCGACACAAGGACGACTACCTGAAAGAGCACGTCGACGGAGCGGTCTGCCTTCCCCTCGAAACCTTTGACGAGTCGCTACCATCCGTCGCTGTCGCCCTATCCCAAGCGACGATCATCATCACCTACTGCGATGGCGTCGACTGCAACTCGAGCGTCGAGCTGGCACAAAAACTCCATGAGATGGGCTTCAAAGAGGTGAGGGCTTTTGTTGGGGGATGGAATGAATGGAAGAAGGCGCGGCATCCCACTCGATCCGGGGAGGAGGAAAGATGACGGAGCCAGTAGAAACCCCGTCCACTGATTCCCACGGGTCGCGACGGCCGGATCGCATTAAAAGGAAGTGGACCGTGTACCTGGCTACGATTGCGCGAATTGTCGTGGGCGCACTGTTCCTCCTGGCAAGCTACGATAAGATCCTCGATCCCCTCCGGTTCGCTGAGTCGGTGGATTCCTACAAGCTGCTCCCGGCTGTTGCCATTTCGCCTTTCGCCCTGGCCCTTCCCTGGATCGAGTTCGTCGCCGGGCTTCTGCTGGTCCTGGGGATGGCCTCCCGCGCCGCAGCTCTGGTGGTGCTCTGCCTGCTTTTGATGTTCATGGGTGCGATCGGGATCGACATGGCTCGCGGGCTGACCATCGACTGTGGATGCTTTGGGGCCTTGACGGAGAGCGACCCGATCGGGTGGGTAACCCTCGTGCGCGACGTCGGACTGACCGTGATGACCCTTTACGTCATGCTCTTCGACGAGCAGACCTTTGGACTCGAAGCTTTGCTCAACCGTGAAGAACGAAAATCTCGCGACACCAGCAACCGAAACGGAACCGTTGTCCCCTGAGTCTTCGGCAAGCAGCACTCCCAACTTCCCAACCTCGCGTTACCCAACAACTTTCCTGCTGGCTTCTGGCTAAACCTTTGTAACGAGGTTGATCGAGTCATTAGACTCACTGACACCAATGACACAATGTGAACGATGCTTCGTCTCCTAAACCTCAGCCGAGAATGTGAATACGCCTTCCGCGCGATGGCTTGCCTCGCCGAGCGGGGGGAGGGAACTGTCGTCCCCCTGCGGACCATTGCCCGGGAACAAAGGTTGCCGGAGAGCTACCTTTACAAAGTCTTTTATGATCTGAAGAAGTCGGGACTGGTTCGGGTGCAACGAGGGGCGTCTCGCGGATTCCTCCTCGCCAAAGGGCCAGAACGCATAACCCTGTTGGACATAGTGACAGCGTGTGACGGCCCCATTGACACCGGTCACTGCGTGCTTGACAGCGGACGGCCTTGTGACTTTCCCACAAGTTGCCCCTTGCATTGCGGCTGGGACCCTCTCATCCGGGAGGCGGAATCAACGCTGTCGAAGACCACCTTGTGTGACCTGGTCGGGTTTTTCGGTGAGGAGACTGGGAGTCGCGCGATCATTGAACAGAAGACGAAGCTCCCCGCAAAGGGGAGGAAAGCGAAGCCCGTTCCTCGGCTCACATGATAGGCTGACCCTTGTTAGTTCCGTGAAAGGAAGTTTCCCGCGCAGCTACCCTATGCGTCAACCAATCCAATCTCAATGACCTGGAGGTAAATAAGACAACATGCACCAACTAACGTCAAGCAGGAAGGGCTTCTGGATGTTCGCATTACCGGCCGCTATGCTTTTGTCGGTTGTGCCGCAGAGATGCATAGCCGCCGAGAATCAAGCCAGGCAGAAAGAACGCGATCCTCTCGTGCAGATACTCATTGAAAAGGGGATCCTGACGGAGTCTGAGGCTGACGCCTTGGAAGCGGAGGTGGCGCGCCGAAAAAAGGCGGAAGCCACGAGCGCTCCCAAGCCCGCGGACTCTGCTGCTACCGGCAAGGCGAAGGTCAGCTTCAAAGGTCAGTACCGAGTCCGAGCTGAGGGGCGACACAACCGGGACTTCTCCAGTGCCGTGAGTGACCGTCGCGGCGGTGTGATGCACCGTGCCCGGTTTGGAGTGGGAATTGATACCGGGGACGACAACGAGGCCTTTATTCAGTTTCAGGACGCGCGGGTTTTCGGGACCGAGTTGTCTCCGACAAGCAGCGGCATCTTCGCCTCAGGCGCCGGAGCCACTCCTCCTACTGCCACAGGAACTCCGAACGAGGCGTTGGATGTTCACCAGGCTTTCTGGCAAACCAAGAACCTTCGGAACCTGCCGGTGACAGCGCGAATTGGCCGTCAGGAGTTTGCTTTCGGGGACGAGCGATTGATCGGATCGTTCGGGTGGGACAATGTCGGCAGGGCCTTTGACGGCGCCCGGTTAACCTTCCAGAGACCCGACCACACGACTGATGTTTTTCTCGCCAAGGTCGTCGAATCCAGGAGCGTGTTGCTCCCTCCACCGGCCGCTCCTCCCACGGAGGATGCAGACCTCGGCGGGATCTACGTGAGTTGGCCGAAGCACCTGAAGGGCGCCACCGACCTATACGCTTTCTACAAGCGAGATCGTACGGCGGCTAACTACGCGAACACCGGTACGGTGGGTGTGAGGCGCAAAGGTGCGCTTGGAAAATCGGCAGACTACTCCCTCGAGGGCGCGTACCAATTCGGTGACGTCCTCGCCGGCGATCAGTCGGCCTACGCTTACGTCGGCGCCGTCGGCTACAACGTTCCCAAGAGCAAAACTGGTCTCCGCTTGGCGGTTGAATATGATTTCGCAACAGGCGATGAAACACCGGGAGATGGCAAATCAGGAACCTTCGACCAATTGTATCCCACGAACCATGACAAGTATGGCTACGCCGACCATCAAGGTTGGCGTAACATGCGTGATCTTCGCTTGACTGTCAGTGGCAAGCCAACCACCAAGCTGTGGACCGGGGTTGATTGGCACTGGTTCGGCTTGGACTCCGCCCGCGACAGTTGGTACGGCGCGAGTGGAATGACCAATGGCGCGAAGTACTTCTCAGCAGCCGGACTTTTTGGCCGGGATGTGGGGAAAGAGCTCGACGTGACGTTCAGGTATGCTTACAGTCAACGTGTTTCTCTGATGGCGGGGTATTCCCGGTTTCTGCCTGGCGACTTTGTGAAGAACGCCAACGGAGGTGTTGACGACGCGTCCGACTGGTACTTCCTCCAGTCGCAGTTCGACTTTTAGACCGGAATCATCGGACTCGATAGAAGAAGCGATGGTGCTCGAATTGGGACCTCCCTTGCGGGAGGCTCCTTTCGTTGATCGTGGTGTGAGAAGACCACCTGTGTTCACCCCAGTGTGCATTGTCTATTCTGATGTCGCTCAATTCGTAGCCACGGTAGGGAACGGTCGCCGTGCCGTTC
>JACQGJ010000594.1 GCA_016199605.1 Armatimonadota bacterium
CTCGCACCCAGTACCTGTGTGAAGAGTTCGGCGGCGCGTTTGGCGACGCCGACCACGTCATCATCACTGACGTTTATCCGGCGATGGAGAAACCGATTCAGGGTGTCAGCGGCGAAATGGTGGCTGACGCCATCCGGCGGCTGGCCCGGGGCCTCTGCGTGGAATACGAGCCTGACAAAACTCACGTCGACAGTCGGCTCGTCGAGTTGGCCCGCCCCGGCGATCTGGTGATCACTCTGGGCGCCGGCGACATCTGTCAGGTTGCGAAATCTCTGACCGCTCGATTGTCCTCTCCGGACCGTGGGACCATCTGCTGTTGAAAGCGCGGACACGGTTTTCCCATAGGTGAGGGTCGTCGCTGGTCTCATATCCCCGACACTCTTGTCAAACCTCCGCAGGCAGGCCATGGTGAAAAAAAGTGTCAGGACCCTATGATTGGTCTGGACTGGCATGGAGGAGGAACGATCCCGCAAGAGCGTGCAGGTGCAATCACCTTCAAGGGTAATCCGAGGACCTTGACCGGCCCGGAGGTGAGCGTTGGGAAAAAGGCGCCTGAATTCACGGAGGTCCCCACCGATCTGTCAAAGGCATGAAACTCTTGATAAATGGCAGTTTCAATTGTATAGTTTCGTAGCGATACGGAATCACTGAAGCAACCCCCCGAAAGGAGTTAGATTCGATGGCTTACATTATTTGCGAGCCGTGTATTGGCACGAAGGACAAGGCATGTGTCGATGTCTGCCCGGTTGAGTGCATCTATGAGGATGAGACCATGTTGTACATCCATCCCGAGGAGTGCATCGACTGTGGCGCCTGTGAGCCCGAGTGCCCCGTTGAAGCCATTTTTGAGGAAGGCGATACTCCCGAAGAGTGGAAGAACTTCATCGAGATCAATGCGCAATACTTCGTGGATCACCCGGACGCGACGCCGGCCACCGGAAAGGGAACCTAAAACTCGTCCAACAGCAACTCCGCGTTTTCGTATACACGGGCGCTGTTGTTTTTTGGGCAGCCCCATAGGCGCGGTTTTCTTGTTGTAGGAGTTCTCAAGTCGGTTACCTTGCGGTGAGATACACGACCGAACGTCATGAGTGAGTAAGGATTGTAGGCGGTCATTGCCGGAACACCCGCGCTGCCGAACCGATTCTGAAGAGATGGCGTCGGAGGCTCCGCAAGTCGCTGAGCAACGGCGTCATCTCTTTTTTGTGTCTGACCAGCTCCGGCAGGAGTGAGAAAGGAGTTAGACCTCGTGGGCAAGTCACAGCTTCAATTCCTCTGCAAGTCAACCTGAACAACCTGTCGCAAAGCAAGAAGTTTCTTGCTGAGTCAAGGCGCGGTCTTCGAGGAACGCGACCTGGCCAAGAGTCCTCTGTCCGAAGGCGAGCTCGTGGAGTTGATCGGTGAAAGAGACATCGTTCCCTTTCTCAACACGAGGAACGATCTCTATCGGCAGAGGAATATGAAGGTCAAGCCCCCCTCGAAAGCAGAAGCAATCCGGTTGATGGTTTCAGAACCGAATCTCATCAGACGCCCCCTCCTGATCAAGGGCGACCAGATTCTCCTTGGCTTCGAGGAGACGAAGGTCGAGGATTTCCTGAGTTGGTAATAACCACTTTCACTTTCGGTCCCGTGGAAACCAACGGCTACGTAATCGTTGACGAGGTCAGCCGTCATTGTGCAATCATCGATCCCGGGATGGATAGCGCACCGATGCTGGACCTCGTTCTGAAGGAAGGCTGGAAGGCCGATCTCATTGTCAACACCCACGGCCACTGGGATCACGTTTACAGCAACGCTCTGTTTGTTCGGAAGTCCGGGGCTTCTCTGGCCCTCCATGCGGGCGATGTGCACTTTCTCGAAGGTCTGGAAGACCAGTGCTTCTGGATGGGGATCGAGCCTGGGGAACCCTCCCCTGAGCCGGATCGGGTCCTCAGTGATGGCGACCGCTTGACCTTTGGGGAGGTCGAGATGGAAGTCCTCCACACACCGGGTCACTCCCCCGGTGGGATCTGCTTGCACTTCCCGGTAGAAGGCGTCCTCCTCTCCGGTGACGCTCTGTTCGCCGGTTCTGTCGGAAGGACTGACCTTCCCGGTGGAAACCATGATCAGTTGATCCACGCGATCAAGACGAAGCTCTTCGTGCTACCCGAAGCAACGAAGGTTTATGCGGGGCACGGGCCGGTCACAACTATCGGCGAGGAGAAGCGGGAGAATCCATTCGTTAGGGAATAGGCAGCGACCCTCGTGAAGCGAGTTCTCACTACTGGATGTCTGGGTTGTGGAGCGGCGCTGCTGTTGTTCTTCGTTGCTGGCGCCGTGATTACATACATTCAGCACAAACAGCATTCGGGCCACTCGTCTCCCTTCCAGCCCTACGCGCCGCCAGGCCAGGCAACAGTGCCACCGTTATTGCCAGGGCGTGCCGGGCAAACCCCCGGGGGGTCGCGACGCCCTACGGCGCGCCCCGGGACTGGCCGTGGTCTTCCTCCGGTGATTCAACCGGCCAAGACCTCCGCGACGAAGCTTCCGGCGCTGTCTGGCAAATACGTGGGTGAGGTTGGCACCCGCCTCTTCCATCGACCGGACTGCCCCAAGATAGCGCGAGTCCACAAGTGGATCGACTTTCCAGACCGGGAGCAGGCGCTGCAGAATAGATACGAGGCGTGTACCTACTGCAGGCCGTGAGGGAGTCAAGGACTCTCATGGCAGTTTGAGAACCGCGAGGCTATGGTCTCGCGGCTTGTCGGTTAGATCCAACAACAAGGAAGGCAATCAATGGCTAAAGACGAATCCTTTGACATTACCACCGGAGTCGACTTGCAGGAAGTCGATAACGCAGTGAACCAGACTCGGAAGGAGATCACCAACCGGTATGATTTCAAGAGCGTGCTTGTGGAGCTGGAGCTCGACCGAACCAAGAATGAAATCTCGATTCACACGGCCAGCGAGTTCAACCTGGAAGCCATCTGGGACACGCTTCTACAGAGAATGGTCAAGCGTGGGGTGCCCATCAAAAACCTGCACCGGGGGAACATCGAGGGAGCCAGCGGAGATACCGTTCGGCAGACGATTTCCCTTCAGCAGGGAATTGAGATGGAGGTCGCCAGGAGCATCGTCAAGCTCATCAAAGAACAGAAGATGAAGAAAGTGCAGGCAGCCATCCAGGGCGACAAGGTCCGCATCTCAAGTCCCTCGAGAGATGACCTGCAACAGGTGATCGGCCTCTTGAGGACCCAGGACTTTGGAGTGGAGCTCCAGTTTGAGAATTACCGTTAGGGGAGACCCCTGTCACCAGTGGCCGAGAGGTGGCAGTGCGGGCTCGTCAGACTGCAGGACGGTTTCCTCGCTGTCTCTGAACCTCCGCTCGTATAATTGCTGGTACAACTCACACTTCTCAAGCAGCTCTTCATGCGTTCCTTCGCAAAGGACCTGGCCGCGATCGATCACCAGGATTTTGTCCGCGTTGACGATCGTGGAAAGCCGATGGGCGATGACGAAGGAGACCCGGTCCTTCAGGAGAGTCCGGAGGGCTTCCTGAATCCGCGCCTCGGTGAAGTGGTCCACCGACGAAGTCGCTTCATCTAAAATGAGTATCCGTGGGTTGGTCAGCAAAGCCCGGGCAAAAGCGATGAGTTGCCGTTGTCCTACTGAAAGCTTGACGCCTCGCTCGTGCACATCGGTGTCGTAACCTTCAGGCAACTTCTCGATAAACTCCTCCGCGTTCACCAGTCGGGCCACCGCACGCACCTCTTCGTCCGTCGCGTTGGGGCGGCCAAAGCGGATGTTATCCCGGAGGGTCCCGGTGAACAGGAAGGTATCCTGCGGGACGATCCCCATCTGCTTTCGCAGACTCTCCAGAGTCACGGTTCGAAGGTTTCGCCCGTCGAGCGTGATCTCCCCCTCGGCACAGTCATACATGCGGGTGAGGAGCTTGATGATCGTGCTCTTCCCCGCCCCCGTGGGCCCGACCAGGGCGATCGTCTCACCGAAGTGCGCCCGAAGGTTCACGTTTTTCAGGACAGGAATCGAGCCGTCGTAGCTGAAGTTGATACCTCGAAACTCGATGACCGTCTCGAAGGGGGCAGCGGCGACAGCGTCCGGAGCGTTCCGGACGGAAGGATTCTCATCCAGGAGCTCGTAGACCCGCTCGATCCCCACCATGGCGCGCTGGAACGTCGCAAACATCTCGGTCAGGCGTCTCACCGGATCAAACCACTGATTGACGTAGAGGACAAAAGCCACAGCCACACCCACCGTGATCTCGTGACGGAGGACCAGCAAGCCCCCGTACCAGAAGATGGTGACGATGCCCAGCGAGTTGACTAACTCGAGAATGGGGAAGAAAGTCGCCCACACACCGGCCGCCGATACGTTTGCCTCCTGGTTCGCCTCGTTTCGCTCGCCGAACTCTTGTTCGCACTTCGGTTCCCTGGCGAAGCTCTGGATCACACGAATCCCACTCACCGTTTCGTGCAGGTAAACCGTCACCGCGGCGATCGTTTCTCGACACAACATGAAGACCCGGTGAATCGCGGATCGAAAGAGAAACCCCAGTACCACCATCACCGGAACAAGGAAGTGAACGGCCAGCGCGAGCTTCCAGTTGTAGCGGAACAGGATGACGCTGATCGCGACCATCGTGATAACGTCTGCCAGCAGGGACATAATTCCCGAGGACAGGAGCTCGTTGATGGCATCCATGTCGTTGATCACCCGGGAGATGATGTTGCCTGGCTGCTTCCGCTCGTAGAAGTCCATGGACAACTCTTGCAGGTGGTCGAAGAGACGCCGTCTGAAATCGTGGATGGCTTTCTGCCCGAGCCAGTTCAGAAGGATGGATTGCCCGATCCCTGCCGCAACACTGACGAGATGAACTGCCAGGGTCAGGAGCACCATCTGCGTGAGGCGACCGCCGTCCCGCGCCAGGATGCCCTCATCGATCCCCACCTGCTTGAGCATGGGGAGGACCAGGGTGCATGCAGTGAGGACAAGGGTTAGCGCAGTGGTCGTGAGGAGTTGCGGCCAATAGGCGAGCAGAAGCTGCAACGCTCGAACAAAGGACTTCGCCGAGGGCCGGGCCTTCTTCTCCAGGGAGGATTCGTTGTCCGAATTCATGCAACCACCGTCTCGAAGCGTTCGGCTATCGGAGCAGAGGCAAAGGGCGTCTTGTCGGCAGAGGATTGCTGCGAGTGAAGCAATCGAGCGAACAGGCTCGTGGGATCCTCCCTCAGCTCGGACGGAGAACCCGACTCGACGATCCTGCCCTCATCCAGAACGAGAATCCGATCGGCTTGCATGACCGCGCTGGCCCGCTGGGCGATGATGATCGTAGTTCGATCGTGCAGCATGGCGTTGATGGATTCCTGAATCAGATGCTCGGTGTAGGTATCCACACTCGAGGTGCAATCGTCCAGGATCAGGATCCGGGGATCCGTGAGCAGCGATCGGGCAATTGCGAGACGCTGTTGCTGTCCTCCCGACAGCCGTACCCCGCGTTCACCAATCACGGTATCATAACCTTCCGGCAGTTGCTGGAGGAACTCATGAATCGCTGCTTTCCTCGCCGCCTCCAGGAGCGCCTCCTCCGGCGCCTCGGGCCGAGCGTAAGTGATATTCTCACGGATCGTTCCGGAGAACAGGAAGGTGTCCTGGAGCACGATCGCAACCTGACTGCGCAGCGTCGGCAGGTCCAGCTCGCGGACGTCGTGACCATCGATCAGAACCCGGCCCGCCTGGGGATCATAGAACCGGGGGATCAAGCTGACAAGGGCGCTCTTCCCCGAACCGGTGGGGCCCATGATGCCGATCGTCTCGCCGGCTTCGACCTCAATGAACAGGTCGCGCAGGATGGGGCTGTCTTCCTTAAACCCGAATCGTACGTTCTCGAACTGAATCTTTCCTTCGATCGGTGTTGAGGCAACGGGCTTTTGTGGACTTGTGAGGTCCGGGACGGAATCGATGATGGCGTGAACCCGCTCCATCGAGGCGTCCGCACGCAGCATGCCGGACACCATGAAGCCCAGCATCCGCATCGGCATCGTCATGAAAACCACGTAGGACTCGAACGCAACGTATTCACCCAGGGACAGAGATCCGTTGATGACCTGAAGTCCCCCATACCAGAGGACCAGCAATCCGGCGGCACCGGCCCAGAAGCCGGTGATCGGGTAGTAGATGGAGTCGAGCCTTTGGGCGAGATAATTCTTCTCACGCAGCAGCTCGGACTCGCGGTGAAACCTCGCGATCTCCTCCTGTTCCCTGACGTACATCTTCACCAAGCGGATTCCCTGGAGGTTCTCCTGCAGAGCGGAGGTCAGAACCCCGAGTTGCTCGCGCGCAGCTTCGTAGGCAGGCCTAAGCCTTCCTCCGATAACCATGGCCGTGAGTGTCAGCAGAGGCAACGCGCTCAGAGAGACTATGGTTAGCATCACGTGCATCCGGAGACAGACGATCACGACGCCGAAGAAGAGCGCCGTGTTCTTGAAGACCATCCGGAACCCCCAGGTGAGGAACATGCTCACGGGTTCCATATCGCTGGTTATGCGAGAGATGAGTTGGCCGGTCCGTGTCCTGTCGAAGTAGGAGAAAGACAACCGGCAGAGGTGAGCATAAAGGTCTTGGCGAACACTCTGGAGAATCCGCTGGCCAAACCGCGCGCCCAAGGCAATCTCGACAAAGTTGATGAGACCGCGAAAGAGGGAAAGGAGCAGGATCAGCAAGGCGAAATACGGAAGCCGTTCCCGATGTCCCCCCCGGAACACCTGATCCACGATGTCGCCGAGGATTTTTGGCATAGCCAGAAACGCGCCCTGCGCAAGCAGAGAGCAGAACAGCGATATTGCTATCAGCCGGGAATTCTTCTTGGCGTAGGGAGCTAACCGTCGGAGGTGTCTCATGGATTCAGTGCATCAGCGGTTGCAGTGGCAACGATGAGATTATAGGAC
>JACQGJ010000595.1 GCA_016199605.1 Armatimonadota bacterium
AACGGGTCGAGCGCCTTGATGAGTTTGTAATAGCGGGTCAGCCACTCCGGGGAGACATACTGAAACTGAATATCCGGCTCGTCGTAGAGATACCATGCGAACAGCCCTGGGTGATTCATGAGAGCGCCGACGCGTTCGGCGACAAACTCCTCATTTCCTTTCATCAGTTGTTGACGCCAGATCCCGATGAACGCCTGCAGGCTGTTCTTCTGCGCCGCGTCGAGGTAGCGCAAGGCTTCCTCGTTCGTGCCGGGGCCATCCCACTGATAGTTGTGAACGAAGTCGAACCCGCCCGCGGCGATCTCCTGCATATCCTGAATCCGCACGCCATACATCCCGAACAGGAATCGCTTCCTCCCGCCCGTCTTCACTCCACCGACCTGCTGCCAGACCGTTTTCGGCCTAGGCTTCGAGTGTGTGAAAAACAGCTTGCGCTCCGCCGTGTTCCCCGCCGCATCCGACACCTGCACGAGAACTTTGTGCAGTCCCTCCGTCCATCCGCGTTGGGGTGCGAAGGTTGCTATCGTCTTACTCCACCGGACCTGCGATGAGACCTCCTGCCCATCCACGGTGAGCCGTACCCGCGTTACGCCGACATTGTCCGAGTAGCGAATCCGGATAGGTTGATTATTCGACAGCCAGCCGTAGGTGTGCTCGATCTTCGGCTCGGTCGTGTCACGGGTGAGGTCTACCGTCTGCGCAAACTCCCACGCGGTGGACACCACGTCATGATCCGGCACGCGCACCCGCCAGAACCATTTGCCGGGTGGGATATGTTTCTCCAGAGCGATGGGCAGGCTCTCGATCTTCGGAATGGAGATGACCTTCTCCGCGGGGAAGCTCACTTCTTGACACAACTCCAGCGTAGCCGGGGTCTTCCATCCGTAATGCCAGTTGAAGGTCGGCGTGTTGTCCGCAACCCGTTGTCCCGGTAAAGGGCTGAGCTTGATAACATGCTGATTCACTTCGCTCAATGCGACGTCATCAAACCACGCCGTGCCGATCCCCCTCAGTGCCAGAAAGATCACAGCGGATCCCGCTCCCGGCGGCGCCTGCGCAACTTCGGTCGCAACCCAACGCCAGTCGGTCGTTCCGTAAAGCCCGCCAGCGTAGCTTCCTGAGGCCAGCCACTTGCCTTGTTTGTCCGCGAATTCGATGATGATGGTTGCGCCCGTGGGCGACATGCCGCCGACCTGCGCCGCCTCCACCTGCTCGGATTTGATCCATGCCATCGCCTGATACAGCCCCTTCTCTCGCACGGGGACGTTCTGGATGAGGTAGACGTGCTCTCGCTTGGCCACGTCTTCCCGGAGGGTCAGCCGCGTGGACTGCCTGCCGCTGTGTTTAGTCGCGGTATCGAGGGAGGCGAGGGGGTTCTCTGTCCACGAATCCAGCAGCTTTGTGGATTCGAATCCGGGGTTCGCCACGGGAAGATCCTTGACATCCCTGGGCTTCTGCGACAGCGCCACTCCACGGGCCTCGCTTGTTGCCGGGTCCGCTTCCTGCACCTCGATTTCGATGGAGGCGCTGGCCTTTCTCGGCTCGACTCCTTCCGACCCGATCACTTGCACCAGGAACATGTCACCGCCCCCGCGCCGGCGGTCCTGCATCTGGAAGCCGGTGCACCGCACTGTGACCGTCCGGTCTGCCCGCTCGAACCGCAGCTCATTGATTCCTCCGGTCGCGGGAAAGGTCCCGACCAGGTCAAGGAACTGCGGTTCTCCATCCATCCAGACGAAACAATGGTCCTCGACCGTCCGCACCGCTTCAGGCGCGATCTCGACAGAGAACTCGCTCGGCCCCGCGGCCGTGATCGTGGTATCGAGGGAGAACCTGCACCCCTTCGGAGTCAGTTCCAGCTTGAGCAACGCCTCCTGGTTGCCTTCGACGTGCTTGTGCCATGTGGCAGTCGTCTCCGTCGTGGTCAACTGCGACCCGTCCATGAAGAACCTCCCGCCCTTCCACTCCGGGAGGAACCCGGTCAGCGCGCCGCGGCGAATAATCGGTTCTCCTTTGTAGGCAATGACCTGCGGCCCGGTCCCATCGAGGGTCGCGGTCCAGGGTCCGTTGGTCAGTGTCGCTCCGAAAACCCACGGTGCGGTGGTAGCCAACAACAGGCTGAAGGCAGTTAGAGTCAAGCGTTTCGTGTGGCGCACTTATGCTTCCTTGAGATGGGATGAGTGACAGGGAGGGTAAGGCCGTTGTGTCGGTTTGTCAAGAAATGCCATGGAGTAGTGACAGCGGTTGAACCAATCGCGACCGCTTTTGGGTTGACGATCCCTCCTCCAATTGGATAGAATTCAAAGTGACATGGCAACATTGGGAAGTTAGAAAGGTGGCGCGCATGGCTGGCACAGCAACCCTTCGGGTAAGCACTTCAACCCGTAAACGTTTGACTCATCTTGCGAAGGTATTGGGGCAGACGCCAGACAGAGTGATTGATAGCGGTCTCGAGGCGATTGAGCGCGATATGTTCTGGGAGGGCTGGGACGAGGAGGCCGCTTCCTACCTCCAACAATATGGTGCAAGGGAGTTTGAGGAGCGTCGCTTTTTCTCTGGCTCGAATGCCGACGGTGAGGACCGCTGATGGAGGACTTCGTCTGGAAAGGGCCGCGACCAACTCGCGGGGAAATCTGGCGCGTCGACTTCTCACCCTCGGTAGGTCGAGAGATAAGGAATCCCCATCCGGCACTGGTGCTCTCTGTGAATCAGATCAACGAAAGTCCGTGGGGCGTCTTGGTCGTGATCCCCATTTCCGAACGACAGACGTGTCCCCGCATCCATGTCCCCATTGACCCACCAGAAGGGAACATGCGAAAACCCTCGCGGATCAAGTGTGATCAGATCGGCAAGGCCGACTTGCGGCGATTCGAGCGTAAGCTCGGACACGTGGAACCGGCGACGTTACGACAGGTTGAGCAAACCTTGCGGTTCATTCTCGGTCTCTAAATCACCGCGGGTATGCGCGGTAGTATTTGATGTTCCAGATTCCTGGGTAGAGAGGGGTCAGTATCCCACGCCATGGCATTCTCACCAAGCCAATTGTTGTCGTCCGCGTGCCTCATTCTTCTCTCTGGGGTATGCCTTGCCCGTCCAGCAAGTCCTGGCACTCGAACAACCCTCCTCCTTGTACGCGACGGTTTGCCCGTGTCCACCATCGTCATCACTAAGGATGCAACGAAGTCCGCGCAGTTCGCTGCTTACGACTTGCAGTGGCACATCAAGCAGATGACCGGCGCGGGGGTGCCGATCGTCCGGGATGATGTGAAGGTCACGGGGACACGGATTCTCGTCGGCGAGAGCGCGGCAACGCAGGCGCTCTGGCTGAAGAACGACTCGTTCAAGTCGCAGGAATACCTCATCCGTTTCCTGCCGGACACGCTGGTGTTGATGGGGAGGGACAAGGACGACCGGGGTGTCGTGCAGTATGACCCGACGCCAAGCCCGGAGGCGGTTGGGACGTGGCCGAGCATCTGGGACGAGCAGGGGACGATGTATGCGACCTACGACTTCCTGGAGCGCTACTGCAACGTGCGCTGGTTCAACCCGACGGAGACGGGGATGGACCTTCCTCGGACCAAGACGCTGGCCGTAACAGGAGCGGAGGTTCGGCGCTCCCCGTTCTTCCGCTACCGCTATGCTTGCTATGCGTCCAGCGAGAGCTACGACACCTTCACCTCCTTGTGGCGCTCCGGCAGCGAGGGATTCAAGAAGTGGGAAGCCGCCGCTTTTCCGGACCTGCACCAACGGTTCCCGGATTGGTGGCAGTATGTCCACGCCAAGCGCGGTTGGGTGCAGTTGTTCCGTTATCGAAGGCGGGACGGAGGCGAGTTGTGTCCCGGCAACCACTCGCTCTACGGTTATTACCGCCGGTTCTGGGAGAAAGACTCGAACCAACCCGACCTGTTTGTCGGGAGGCGCCCTGAGATGTTTGCCCAAGGCTTTGAAGGCACGCCACCGCAGATGTGTTACTCCAGCCGCGCCCTGATCGAGCAAGTGGCGCAGGATGCGCGGGACTTCTTCGACGGCAAGGGTGCGAAACCGGGAGCCGTTGCAGAAGGCAACTTCTTCTGCGTCGAGCCGATGGACAACGACCAATTCTGCCGCTGCCCGCAATGCCAGCAGTGGCTCACGTCACAGCAGGACCTCGATCCGTTCTTCTCCAACGGCCGCCACAGCGACTACTTCTTCAACTTCGTGAACGAGGTCGCTCGTGTAGTCCGCAAGACCCACCCGGACAAGCGGATCGTTTGCCTCGCCTACATGACGCACGCCGCTCCACCGAAGAAGGTGAAGCTGGAGCCAAACGTGCTCGTGCAGTATTGCTTCGCCTGCAACCGCCTCAACTTCGACCACGCCTCTTACGAACACGAGATTGATCTTCTCAACCAATGGGCGGCGCTGCGCAAAGGACAGACAACGTATCTCTGGCTCTACTACACCTTCCCGGTGGAGATCGCCTACAATGGGCAGTTCAACTGCTTCCCCGGTTTCTTCGCTCACGCCGTCGGCGAGCAGTTCAAGCTGTTTCAGAAGTGCGGCATCGGCGGCATGTTCCATTGTGGCTACGGTCAGGAGGTCGAAGCCTACCTCACCTATAAGTTGATGGACGACCCCAGCCTCGACGTGGACAAACTGCTCGACGAATACTTCCGCCGCCTCTACGGATCCGCAGCGCAACCGATGAAGCTACTCTACCTCGCCATCGAGCGCACCTACTCGACACCCGCCAACTACCCGGATTCGGTTGCGAACCGTGTCAAAGAGGGGCATCACCATCAGACCGAGGAAGTCGCGTGGGGATACCTCGGCACGGAGAAACGGATGGAAGCGTTCGGCAGACTGCTTGAAAAGGCGAAGGAGTCCGCCCAGACGGACATCGAGAAACGCAACGTCGAGTTGTTCGAAAAAGGCACCTGGGAATATATCGTCGCCGGCCGCAACGCCTACCTGGAGAAGACGAAAGCGCGCTACGGCGGAATGGGAGCGCCGCTGCGTGTGCCATATACCATTGGGGGTCCACTGAACGGCGATCCGACCAAACTCAACCGCGACGAGTCCTCCGTGCTGCTCGGCTGGCGCTCCAGGATGGGTGAGCACACGCGCCGCAAGGTTGAGGCGCGGTTGCTGAACGACGGGAAGTATCTCTACCTTCAGCTCGAAGAGAAGACTGTTCCTAAGACGCTCAAGGCGTCCGACGACATATTCGCTGGAGACCATTGGGACATTCTCATCGCCGCACAACGAGAGCGACCGTATCGTGAGATCACGGTCGGCGCGAGAGGAAACTGGGTCGGCCGGGAGTTCGGCAAAGACGCCGACGCGCGAACATGGGAGAGCGGTGCGATGGTTGCATCCGACGTTACGAAGAAAGACCGGTGGACTGTAAGCCTCGCACTGCCTCTCGAAAGGCTGCTGCCGGAGGGAGTGAAGCCGGGGGGAATAATCTACATGAACCTCTCCCGCCAATCCCCCGGTTCAGACGATGAACCTGTCTGGGTTCCGACCTTTGGAGAATTCAATGCCCCGACGCGTTTACGTGAACTCATCCTCGAAACAGCCGACGCGATACCAACCAACCTCCCGACCGGGGCCGAGATGAAAGAACTGCAGACGAGAAGTCTGGTCGCTCGCTGGAAGCTGGATGAGGGGCAGGGAAAAGCGATCAACGACACCTCACCCAAGGGCCTAAAGGGAACATTGGTCAACGGCGCGACCTGGGTGAAGGACAAGGGGCGCTTCGTCGTGCAACTCGAAGACCAGCGAGGGCAATATGTTGACCTCGGCAACGATCCTGCGGTGAACCTGACCGGGCCGCTGACACTCGAAGGTTGGTTTAAGTACGAGGCGTCCGAGGTGTGGTATCCCGCGCTTTTTGGCAAAGGGTACGAGCAATCCGGCGCCTACAGCCTGCACCTGCGACCGGGACTGACCCCATGGTTGGAGCTTGACGCCGAGGACGGCACTCGCCACTTCTACAACCCGACCGACCTGTCCCTCACACCGGGATCGTGGTGCCACGTCGTCGCCACGTACGACGGCTCGGTTATGCGTGTCTACATCAACGGCCGCGAAGACGGCACGGGCAAAGGGGTGAAGACAACCCTCCGAAAAACCGTCGAACCCCTCCGCATCGGCTGGCTCGGCTCCTACGGCTACTTCAACGGCTGCGTGCGCGATGTGGCGATCTACAGCCGGGCGATGGAGGCGGGGGAGGTGTTCGCGAGGTACCGGGCAGGCAGATAGATAGATTCCAACCCCAACGTTTCCCGGAATGCGCTGATTCTTGCAGCCGCGTTGACACGCGTCGGTTCCCTTGCTATCCTTCATGCACCGAGTTGAACAAGGAATCTGCGGCAGGCTTTAAGGACCGCGCACCGAGGAGTGAAGACATGGAATCAGTGACACAACTTGCAGAGAAAGCGGTCAATCTTCAGCCTGTGGAACGGCTGCGTCTCGTTGAGGCCATTTTGTTCAGCCTGGACAGACCTGATGTGAAGATCGAGGAGAGCTGGGTTGCCGAAGCCGAAGCCAGATACGAAGCCTACAAACGAGGAGAAATCGAGGCAGTAGACTGGGACGAGATAAAGAAGAGGTATGGACGTTGAGGGTCCGCTTTCTTTCTCCAGCAAGCTACGAGTTGGACGAGGCGATACGCTACTACAACCACGAGATGACAGGCCTGGGGGTTCGGTTTTTCCAGGAGGTAGAGAAAGCAATCGTGAGAATCCAGCTTTACCCGGAAGGCTGGACCAAGGTTGGGACGCAGACGAGAAGGTGTCTACTGAAAGGCTTCCCCTATGCGCTCCTCTACACGGTCGAGGACGATGAGATTCTCGTCCAGGCAGTTGCGCACCTACACAGAGACCCGCAGCACTACAAGGGTCGAATCCAGTAGACCCCCGAACGATCACAAGCCAGGATCTTGGACGAGGAAGAGGGGCGATGGCCCTTCTACAACCCGACCGACCTGTCCCTCACACCGGGATCATGGTGCCACGTCGTCGCCACCTACGACGGCGCGGCGATGCGCTTCGACATCAACGGCCGCGAAGGCGGGACGGGGAAGGAAGTTAGACTCACCATCCGCAAGACCAGCGAACCCCTCCGCATTAACTGGCTGGGTTCCTACGGCCACTTCAACGGCCGCGTGCGGGACGTGGCGACCTATAGCCGGGCGATGTCGGCGGGGGAGGTGTGCGCGAGGTATCGGGTGGGGAAGGCACGACTGTTTTCAGTTCCGTGAGGTGGTTCCATGCTACAAGCATTAGCGGCAGTCTTCATTCTCACCACTTTCCCTCCGAAGGTTGGTGCTGACACACCGGCCCCCGCAAGTCGGCCGTCGGGTCGGATTGCGTTCATACGTGATGACTCGCTGTGGATTTGCCAAGGGGACGGCAGCGAGGTCCGCAAGCTGGTCTACGCGGACAAGAGACTGCGCCAGTGTTACCACTATCCAGCATGGATGCCCGACGGTCGTCACATCACCTTTTTGAGATCGTACGGCGCGCAACCCCTCCCAACGAATGAGCTACTCGACATCGTCAGGGTGTGGGTCGTTGACTCTGAGAACCGAACGGTAAGACCCTTGTTCCAGAACGCCGGTTCCTTCTCGCTGGAATCCTGGCGGCAATATGTCTGCTGGGGTCGAACCTCATGGGGCCCTGCCGGGCAGAGAGCAGCGGTGGTGTGGCCGGGTTTCTACCACGACAATGGTCTTGTGGACTGCTTCGAAGACCACCTCCAGATTCGCATCTTCGACAGACGGCGCAAGCAGTGGCGGGAGTTGAAAGGCGGCGGTTATACTCCTGCCTGGTCGCCGTCCGGCCGGCAACTGGCCTATGCAGTCTGGCCCCACTATGATCTCACCGTGGCGCAACAGGAGCGATCTGCTGATCCCGGCCATCCCTTTGGCCTCTGGATCGCTTCGCGGCCGTCCCTCAAACCACGTCAGATCACCCGAAGTGCGGGTGACTCAAACCCGTTCTTCCTGCAAGATGGTAAGACCCTCTACTTTCTGAGGTGGAACAAGACGTGGTGCGTCGAGGGGCAGGGCAAACGTCGCAGGAATCTTGGGCACTTGCGTGAGTTGAAGATTCACTCCCAATGGGTTGGGCCGCCGGGAAACAGACGAGGCAGGGGAAGGCTGTTAGGAGTCTATCCTCCTGAAGTAACGTGGTCGCCTGATCGTCGGCATGTCGCCTTCGTGACGCCCAAAGATCTACGAGACAACGACGCTACGGTTGGCACGCTGTATGTGTCCGATATCCATGGCAAGTGGGTGCGTAGAGTGTGTGACGGGGCTGAGAGCCCGGCCTGGTCTCCAAAGTGATTGGGGGGCGAACAGCTCACTACTCTGAGACAGGAATGCGGTGGCTGGGTTCATACGGCTGCTTCAGCGGTTGCGTGCGCGACGTGGCGATCTACAGCCGGGCGATGGAGGCGGGGGAAGTGTTTGCGAGGTACAGGGCGGGAAAATGAGGCCTTCTGTAAACATTGTCCTGCGCTCCCGAACTCGGGAGGAACTTGCAGAATGGTGACGCTAATGCAAGAATGCAATGCAAAATTGCATTAGAGATGCAAAAACGCATGAATTCAGGCAAAGCCACCTTCTACACTCGGCTTCTCACCCCGCCGGAACGCTCCTTCTTTCTCTCCGGACCGCGCGGGACGGGGAAGAGCACCTGGGTAAGGCAGCCCCCCTTCCCGGAGTTGTTCGCTTCGACTTGCTCGATGCGTCGTTGCGCGTCGAAGCTGAAGGTCACTGGATTGTCCTCGGTGAAGTTCAGAAGATTCCGGCACTGCTCGATGAGGTGCATCGGCTGATGGAGTCTCGACGATGGCGTTTTGCCCTTTGTGGTTCTTCGGCCCGCAAGCTCCGCCGCGGCGGGGCCAACCTGCTGGCGGGAGGGATCCTCGCCCGATGCAAGGCGGGGAAGTGAAGTAGGCTTGCGAGACTGATGAGGAGTTCGCCACGGGACAGGAGACGACCACAGTGAAGGTATTTCGGAAAGGGGAGACTGAGAATGACTCGTAGAGATCTGAATCTCGCTATCTTTGAAGGAAGCGCGAGCCAGGTGCTGTGGCAACCGCGCTTGGAGACCTGGATCGGTCACCATGTCACCTACGGCACGATGCCGGAAAGGTTCCGCGGCATGAGCAACTTTCAAATCTACGATGAGTTGCGTTGCTCGATTCGCTATGCGGCCTCAGTGGGCATTGAGCGATACGAGACGCGAGAGGACCTCGTCACCATCACCGAACAGCATCCCGACCATCTGGTGTCGCGCGTCCGCACAACTCAGGGAGAGATTGCGACCGTCTACCACGACATCTGGGAAAATGGAAGGTGTATCAACCGGCGGATCGAAGAATACCCGGTAAAGACGGCGGAGGGACTCAAAGTCGCCACCGAGTTGGTCAACCGTCAACAGTTCAAGGCGAATCTGGACACATTTCGTCAGGCGGCGGAGACGGTCGGGCAGCGGGGCGAGCCAACCATGTTCCTCTCCAGCTCCGGTTTCACCGAGCTGATAAAGAACTGGTGTGGCCTTGAAGGAACCTACTACCTGTTGCGCGATCATCCGAGCGAAGTCGAAGCCCACCTGGAAGCGTGCGATCGGCGAGATGATCGATTGATCGACGCCGCTCTGGAATTGCCGTGCCGCATCTTCAACCTCGGGGACCATGCGACCAACGAATTCACTCCACCGCCCATCCTGAAGAAGTACCTGATACCCCGGTGGCAGCGGATTGCAGATCGACTGCACGCCGCGGGTCGTTTTGTCCACACCCACTGGGATGGGAACTCGCGCCACATGCTTCCCTACCTGCGGGAGACGCGACTCGATGGCGTGGAGGCGCTGACCCCCGAGCCGATGGGCGACATGACCTTGGAGATAATCAAACAGGCCGTCGGGGACAGGATCGTTGTGCTGGATCTGATCCCTGCCATCGACTTCCTGCCGTATCGTCCGCTGAAGGAGGTTCTGGACTTCACCCGCCGGATCATCGACATGTTCGCGCCGAAGCTCATTTTAGGCATCTCCGACGAGATTTCGCAGGTGGGGGAGATCGAAAAGGTAGAGGC
>JACQGJ010000607.1 GCA_016199605.1 Armatimonadota bacterium
CGCTTCGGTCATCAGTGCGAGCATTTTATTGAGCAGCACCTGGGGGCCCCTCGTTACGACCGTTTTGTGGTACCAGGCGGTGCGGCCTGGATTGTTCTCGACTGGTTCACGTTCAAGGAGTTCGATGTCTCCAGAGAGAGTCTGACGCTTCTCGTCGAGCTGCACCACCTCCGGCGCATCCTCGTGATCGCCCACGAAGACTGTGGCTTCTATCGACAGCACAACCCCTCCCTCAACCCCGAAGAGATCAGTCTGAAGGAGCACGACGACCTGCGAACAGCGAGGGAAGTGCTGCTGAAATGGTTCCCTGCCGTTGAAGTTGACTTGTACTACGCCAACATCAAAGGCGACTCAGTGACTTTTGAGAAAGTGGAGTGAAGGGCTGAAGCCGTCTTGACTCTTCGGGTGCGTCTCGGAATAACGGGAACGAGGTTACCGTGAGATAAAGCTCCAGCTTTGTCTGCCCTCATCCGCACCATGGGACGGGCGACTGACAAAGCTGGAGCTGTATCCCACGGTAAACCCGTTATTCCGGGACGTCGTCACTTTAACCTGATCGTCGGCTCACCCCAATGAGCCCAATCGTACCCGAAGCTGCCATCGGCGTCGGCGATCAGAGAGAGCACGATCGGCTTCCCTGCCCAGGGAGACAGATCACAAGTCACCTCACGCCACGCCCCGGGCAACATCGTTTCTCGGGCCAGCTCAACTCCGTTCGCCTCGACCATGAAGTCCACACCCTCTGACTTGGAGCCATCTCGGATTCCGATAAAGGTATGGAATTCGGCGGGAAGAGCGGGAAGCGTCATCGCGTAGTCGACGATCGTCCGGCCCTGGTCGGGAGGATGGGTAAACAAGCCGAGGCGCTTCACCCCTCCAACGGTGCCCTCCCCCGGAGTCGCTGCGGCAAACTGTGGAGCTTCGAGGAGGATTCCTGAATTGCCGGCATAGGTGGTTTTGAAGGGAGCGCCCGACACTTCGAGAGGCAACTGTGCCAGCGGAGGCGCTTCGTGCAGGAGAAACACCGTTCCCGGAAGACGCGCGGTCACGGTGTACCGATTGCCCTCGGATTTCAGCGCCCTCTGCTCCGTCCCGGTAAGCGCGAGACTCCATCGACGCGCGGGGTCGTTTGTCACCTCGGCAGGAGCAACCACGGACATTTCCGCGTCGGACTCTCGATCTCGTTCCACTCTTGGCTCGTACCAACGCGCCCAGTCGAAAGTCGCTGACTTGTTGGGGCCGGGATGTACGGACAACTCGATCTCGATCTGTTTGCCTGCAAACGGCGTGAGGTCGAGGCCCAGTTCCTTCTGCTGTGAGGTCGCGTTGTGAAGCTCGGCGTGGGCTTCCTGCTGACCGGCGTTGGCCCGAACGCGATATGTCACCCCGTCGGTCTTGCCCTCTCCGATGGCGCCCGAATCCATCGCCACCTTGCTGGTGTACCGGAGCCTTCCAGTGTTCGGCAGGCTCAGGGAGAATCGGGCATAGGCGATGCCCGTGCCGTTCGCCTCCAGCACTCCCGTTTGGGGATTCTTCCGGGTCGCTCTCCAGGGAGGGTGCGTCTGAAGGAGGCTGCTATCTCCGGAGAAGCCGGCGCCGTCCGGTGAACTGAGAGGACCTTTCATCTCGAAGCCTTCCCCCTCATCGAACGGTCTCGATCCGCACACCGCGTCTCCGAGGAGGTCGCCCATGTTCGCGATCACACGGTCGGTTTGCTCCGTTCGGATCACCGCCATATCGTCTCGCAAGGCGACGGTGGTCGCTGTGAATCCCTCAGGGAGCTTCTCGACATGGAACGCTTTCATGTCCCTGGGCTCGTTGGAGTAGGGATACCAGCTCGAGGGCTGAAGCCCGAAGAGGCGCTCCCGGTCATATACCCGCCATCCCGGAATCGTCCCTGGCGATTTCACTTCCGAAACTCCGGAAACAGTCCGGCTGATTTCTTTGTTGCCCCACAACAACCTGCCGTCCGCGGTCCGGAGGACACGGTCGCCTTTCGCCGTCTTCCACGGGAAGAAAACCTCCTCCGGCCAGGCAGCCTCCAAGTCGAGGTCGACTCTCTGCTCCTGCCAGAGCTTCACCTCATCGTAGAACTGTTTGGAGAAACCGCTTGGGCTGGCGATCTGCCCCGTATCCGGTTTCAGCGTGGGGATTACTCCCCAATGGTCATAGTTCTCATTCCAGGCCGCGTAAAGCTGACCACTGGTGGGTGGCGCGCAACCCAGGTAACCGTATATGAGGGTGTAGGGACGAAGCAGGAAAGAGCTGATGGGATGAGCCATCTGCAAAGCGGCTTTGCTCCAGGTGCCCTCCACGAAGTTAAGTCCCCAGGAATGGCGCTGAGCGAAAGCCTCATACCGGTAGGTCACCTCGTCCAGACCCTCCCCACTGAGAGCCACGTTGGGAAGAGCTGCGCGCAGCTCTCGATGGAGGGCTACGTTTCCCTGAATCATGGTCATTCCGTTAATCAAACCGCTGTTGTCGTTGTAGATGCACAGCGTCTGATCGAGGTGCAACGCGTCAATGGGAAAGGTCTCACAAAGCTTCTTCATACGAGAGACGAATAAGTCACGCCAGGGCTTGTGCGCCGGGTTGATGTAAGCGAACTTGATGATCGGGTCCGCTCTTTCCCAGAGCCACCATTCCTTGTCGTGATTGCCCCAGGGACTCCGAACCTGGAAAGGCTCGAACTGCTGGTAAAGGGAATTCAGCGGGTCGCAGCCGAAGTAGTTGACGTGTACCATCACTCGGTAGCCCAACTCATGGGCACGCTTCAGGAAGGGCCCCAGCTCGTTATATGGCTCATCGTAGGTAGGGTAGTTCCTGTCGTACCCCGCCCTCCGCCAGTCAGGAAGGTAGATGAGAGTCTGCTTGGGGTCGAGCCGCTTTGCCAGCGCCTCAAGCTGGGGGAGGTCCATGCCCATGATCACGCAACACCGCGTGTCCTTCACCCAGGTCGGCTTCTGTTCCGGAATTCTCGTCGGTTGGAAGTGTTCCTCAGCCCACTTGCGGTATCGCCTCGCGGGGACGCGCCAATCGCCTTCGTAAACGTTGAGGTGCCACTTCACGGAATCGCATGAAGCCAGGCCCTCGAAGGGAGCGTTGTTGATCGTGCTCAGACCGAGCTTCCATCCTTTGGCTCCTCGCTCAACAGTCAGGCGCTTGTACCTCCCCGCGACATCTTCGGCCCATAGGTAGAAGCCTCTTCCCTTGCCTTCGACAAGCACGAACTGCGCTTCCCAACTTAAGGGATAGTCGAAGGTCATCGACCCGGTAGACGAGGTCCTGGTTAGCTTGATCCCCGAACAGCCCGGGACTACGATGTTCATCTGCAGAGGGATCGACGCGATCGGCCACTCGACCCCCCACACGCCTTTCTCCGGGGATTTGCAGGTTTGGGTCACAACGAGGTCACCGGTGCCCTTGTCCACCTCGTAATCGGAAACTGCCGAGGCTCCAGCAA
>JACQGJ010000608.1 GCA_016199605.1 Armatimonadota bacterium
ACGAAGGGAAACCGACAGGACCGGCCCGGGAAGCTGACGGCCCTCCTTGTCCTATTCCGCCACGAAGGCTTTCTCCGGCGGGTCGTAGGTGACCATGAGGTCTTTCAGATAGATCTCCTGCCGAGGTACGGGGGCGTACCGGGTCAGGTGCAGGACGTTCTCCGGGAGGGTGAGAATCAGCTTCCTGAACTTGAGCGGGTACTTCACCACACCGTCGCCGCTGAAACGCCACTGGCTACTGTAAGGCCAGTGATAGCCTTCGCCCGGATAGTTGCCGGGAAGCGGAAACCGGAGGTATCGCCAGCCTTCGAAGTTGAGGGCGCTGCGGCCCCAGGGGTCGTTGGTGTTCCAGTCACACAGGTTCATCGTCTTGAGTCCCTTGAACTGTTCTTCGTTCATCCAGTCGGCCATCCACCGCGTCGGCTGGCCGCTCTGCTCCGACCCGATCGATATCCAGCGCTGGCCGGAGGCGTCCTCCAACTCGAAGAGAATCCTTCCCCAGCCACCGTTGCCATTTACCATGAGACCGATCTCCGTCGGCTCGCCGGGAATTGCGAGCTCTGCGAGTTCGACTCCTGCGGCGTGTCTCAGAACGGAGTACATCGGTAGATAGGGCGACCCCGACACGGGCAGCTTCGGCTTGACGCCAAGCACGTTATCTTCGCCCTCGAAAGACGCCACTTCGCGATACTCGAACTCGCCCTTGCGACGAGGACAATCGAAGTCATACATTTCAAGCTCCTGATTGCGGTCGGTCTCCACGACCCAATCGCTGAGTTTACCGAGGGGAGAGATAAGGAAGCTCCTATCTTGCGGACGCCCCTCGAGCGAGACCGGGCCTGCGACCAATCGCGCCAGAGGCTTCGTAGTAGTGAGATAGACGGGATCAGGGGAAATCCAGACGTTCGCCGAGCCGTTGGAAAACTGAACCGAGGTCTCGTTGCCCATCATGTCAGTCAGAGTTCCTCTCCTGGGCCCCTCGATGGTCACCGGCCGCTTGCCACGCGGCGTCCAGAGACACGTCACATAAGTGCGGTCCCTCTTGCGGAACTCCACGGCGTAGACGGTTGGTGCGGCAGAGGGAACCGTCCGGGTCAGCTTCGCGCCATCCAGGATCTGGGTCATTACAGCCACGGCGACGTACGACGGTTTGGGTGACACGTTGGGGGCCGCGAAACACAAGCCCGATGCTCCCCAGTTGCTATAGTAGTACGAATTGCCCATGTCTGTGAGGCTGCCCACTCGGATAATCGGGATCCTCCAGGCCATCGAGTGCATGAGGTGACGCACGAAGTACGCCGCCTGCGTTGGGAGCGACAAGTTGCCCGGGTTCGTGTTCGGGTAGCAGATCTCATAGCACTGACGCAGGGGCACGTCCTTGTAGCCGTAGTGGTCAAGGAGCTCTCGGTCCATCCAGAGGCTTGCGTTGTTCGCGATGAAGTCCGGCGGTTGCGCCTCGGGGCTGCGCATGAAATTCCCTGCTTCATTGCCGCGAGCGTCGAACAGCTCACGAGGGAACTTGCGGCGCAGGAACTCCTCCAGCAGGTGGCAGGCGCCGTTCCCGAAATAGATCTCCGCCTTTGGGAACTCCTTTCGGATCAAGCGACAGCATGCCTCAGCGTTGGTGAACATCGTGTCGAACTGCTTCTGCTCGGACTCCTCCATTTTGTAGGGAGGCCGTCCAGTGAACAAATCCGGTGTGCGGGTGATGTGCGGCCCGGAAATGCAGTTCTCGTGGAAGATCATGTATCGCGGCGGAGCGGGTAACTCGGGCTTGTCCTTTCGTTGCTTCACCGCCTCTTCCACCTGTTTCGGATCGGACACGGCGGGATCGTTTCCAACCAGCACCCCATACTTCCTGCGCGCTTCTTCGGAGAACCCAAACATCCCGTACCGCAGGCCTGCCTCCACGTAAAGCGGCCCGACGATATCAGGGTCATGAGGCGTGTAGTGCGTCCCCGAAAAATCCCACGTACCCCACGGCGCTTCGTCACGGTGCTTGCGCGTGTTGGGGGCAAGGAGAGCGAAGGTCGTCTCCCGGGCAAGGAACGAGGTGCTTCCCGACTTCAAGCTGACCCGGAGGCGGTAGTAGCCGCGCCTGGGAACCTTGAGGGGAATCCGGGTGGTAAAGGTCGAAGCCCACAGATTGAAGGCAGCCGGAATCCCCGGAAGGGTTGTTGTGTTGCCGTAGTAATCAGTCGTCTCCGCCACGAGGGCGCACCGCTGTCCGCTCAAGCCGTCGAGGTGTGTGTTGCGTAACACCACCTCGAAGGTCGGAACCTGGGGCTCGTTGAACACGTTCCCGGCTTCACTGCCCGTGATCTCCATTTGGACGGGTGACCGGACAAAAGTGATGCCGAAGAGATGAACGCCACTGGGCAAGCCAAGAGGTCGATAGGTGAAGCGGCAGGGATCAGGACGATGGATCGCGAGGCGCAGCTCCTTGGTCACCTCCACGTCGATACACGGCCGATCCAAGAGGTCCTGGGCGATCGCCTTACCGAGGGGAACGCGGACGAGGAAGAGGTTCCCCACTTTCAGGGGATCTGCCTTCACCACGAGGTCCCCACTCGTTTCCGATGAGCGCGGGACCGTCGCGGAAAAGTCGTGCAGCACCGTTCGGCTCGCCCCCTCTATCGCGCCGAGGCGAAAGCTCACGACCTGCGAGAGGTTCTTGTCGTCCTCGGCAGTCGCAAGCAGGTAGACTTCCGAATAGTCGGCGACGGGAATCTGGAAGATCGGTCGGCGAGGGTCTTTTTCCTTGGGCTTGGAATCGTAGGCCGCATAGTAATCCGTCGGGTCCGTTTTCCAGTCGGGCCATTCTGCCGTCTTGAGGAACAAGTTATTTGCGCCTGCTTTGCTTACCAGATTGAAGGGCACGCCCTTCACCGTCACCCGCGCGGACGGAAACGCAATTTCCCGCGCATCCTTGGCATAGTCATCGAGAGTCACGGGCACGAACTGGCTACTCGCCGGCACTTCTCCTTCGCGCCTCGTGACGGCGTCCTGCGAGAACGCCGCTCCGCAAAGTAGTAATGGAACCAATACAAAACTCAAGATCCTGTTGCTCATAGCTGCATTCCTCCTGCATCGAGGTTTAAGCTCTCAAAGTCTGCGCCGGAACTCGGCCTCAGCGGGTGACTTCCACGTCTCCCCAGCCTGCGCTGCCGAAGAGCCAAAGACGCCAGTCCATCGGTTTTGTGATTAGCTCCAGCCGGTGAACACCCTTCACGTTCACGTCAAAGGTGTGGAACGGAGATTCCCAACTGACCTCGGGGCTTTTGGCGAGGACGCGACCATCGCCGAGGATCCGGAACTCGACCCACTCGGCTTCCCTGCGGTCGGGAGAGACCGGCTCGCCTTCCCCGTCCAACCCAACGGTCGCGTGGAAGCGACTCCATCCACCACCCAGATCATAGACAACGCGCGAGGGAGCGCGAACACCGAGTCCCCTGGAAAACTGACGCTCCCCAATCCTCAAGGGATTGGCTCGGAAGCTGCGGTCCAACTCGACCGTCCCTTTCTGCTGATCGATGAAAACGGGCATGAGGTCGCTCAACCGTAGGGACGGCCGGTCGGTGGGAGGCTCGAAGTAGATCGGTGTGTGCCTCGGGACCACCCGCTCGCGTACTCGCCGGTCTCCTTCCCACGAAGTAGCCGGATCGAACTGCCAGCTCGAATTGAAGAAACCCACGGCGAGGAAGCCCTCCGGGTCAACGGACCGGCTGTCGAAGACGGCATAGTCGAACCAGTTGCGGTTGTCGTACGCGCCCCAGTCGAACCAGTTGCCGAACCGCTGGTTGA
>JACQGJ010000605.1 GCA_016199605.1 Armatimonadota bacterium
ACACAACACCCCCCAGTGGAGTATGCGATGCGGCAAGAGGGAGCGGTCTGTACTGGAGAAGCAGGCATGCGCCTCCTTGATGGCGGCCCGGAAACCAAGACGCTGCCGACATCGAGGCCAAGTGACGGCGGAAGTGGTCAACAAGGATCAAGCCGGTCAGAGAGGTAATCCACGACGTTTGTAGAAAGTCATCCTATCTGAAGGAAATGAGGTGATAGTCATGTTTCGGAAGTTCTGCAGGGCCGTGGTGATCAGCGCCGCTTGCACACTTTCTACCGTGTCAGCAGAGGAGGACGCCTCCATGTCAGAGACTCCTCCAGTTCGGACGAGGGCGCTATCTCAGGACGCAAGAGGAAAGGACTCATTGAAAGTGGCGTGGATTGTGAGACCAGCCTCACATTCCTTGAAGAGGCCCGCTACCGTTGAGTGGTCGCCCGACGGCCGCCACCTTATTTGCCTATGGGACCAGCAGGTCTGGTGGCGGCATGCTGAAACGGAGGAGTGGCATAGAACAGACATCAAGGCAGATCATGTTGGTTGCACATGGCGAGAGGGCCTTGTGTTCCTCGAGATCTACAGGAGTGGCCCAAACCCGGCGGTTTACACTCTTGACTTGAGAACAGGGGTGTCACACGTTCTTCTGACCCCTGAACGAGCGCAGGATCTCCTGGGCAATGAAGACGACAAGATATGGTCCCTGCAAACCCTCATACCGTCGCGGGGCAGGGCTGTGGCACTTGCTGGCTACGGTCAGAACGCACAGTGGTTGCGTCTCTATTCCGTTCCGGGAAAGCTACTACCCGCCGGGTCGTTCCATTCATATCGGGTTCAAGCGGCCATTTCTCCCGACGGCACAACCGCGGCAATCGGTCTATGGTCCAGCAAAGACCACGTTGCACAGGCGGCGCACACCATCAAGGTTGTCAGTTTGCTGACCGGGAAGAGCCGAAACCGAAGGCTCCGCGACCGGGCAGTCTACCTGGAGTGGTCTCCCAGAGGGCAGTATCTTGGGCTCCTCACAGACAAGCATGGCCTTATCGACTGTGCATGCGGGTTCGGCGGGAGGTTCGCACTTGTGGATGTCAGGACCTGGCGTGTTCGGAGATTCCCGCAATGTGGCGCGGTGAGCGGGTTTTCTTGGTCACCAGACGGGCGTTACGTCTTGCTGACGGTTGCTCCTGATTCCCCCGGACGGGCCCATCTTCTCGACCTTCACACGAAACGACTGTGTCCCGTTCCCAAGGTGCTCCGAGGCCCTTTTTCTCCCGATGGGAGGTACTTACTCGCTTCCGGCGAGAGCCACCGCGAGCGGTTTAGTCTCTTTGATGTAGCCGGACGGAGAATCCGGCGCGCCTCCCGCCGGGCCGCCTTCATACCGACACCAGCCATACAGGGGCAATGGGTATACCCCCTGGTTCCCAGAGGCACAAATGTTCAGACCGCAGAAATGGGGTCTGCCGATAACTTCTGGGTCCGCCTTGGCGCAGCGTGCGGGATTCAAGTGGGAGACGATCTGTGGTGTGGACCTTTTGGCAATTCCAGGCGGAAACTGATAGCGAGGAACGTTTACCGAAGCGCCTGGTGGCCGCCGCCATACGGCTCCCAAGGGCGGATGGCGTGGTCCAGACCTGGTTAGCGGAGTTTACACCCGAAGAGAAACAACTCCAACGATTGCAGGCATTTGTCCTTGCGCGGGGTCTCAAACTGGTACCGAAGTAGTTGACGCAACTATCCCCTTGACGCGTCGGGCAGTCGGCTGAGAATGAGACCCGGGGGAGTCCGGATTCCGGCAGGTGGCCCTTGAGCGAGAAGGTAGGACGATCCGTGAGGCGGAGGTAGTTCCGCGACGGATGGATGTCGTGAGTGCAGTCGCATAGGGAGACGACCGATGAAGCCTGGGAAACGCGAACCACTGTCACCCCGGCAAACAGCCCTCCTCGAACGGCTTGTTTCGGTGTTGCGAACCGATAGCCGCGTGAAGAGCTGCTGGCTGGGCGGCTCGTTGGGACGCGGGGAAAGCGATGCCTGGTCGGATCTTGACCTACACGTGATGGTGAGCGACGTGGACTATCTCGCGTTCGGCGAGACAGCGTATCAGCTTCTTCTGGGAGCGGCGACTCCCCTCATGCACTGGCGCGGCGCCGCCACTGAACGGTTCAGCCATTGCTTCGCCTTCCTCGATGACGGGACTTCTGTTGACCTCGTTGTGCACAATGCCGCACACGGGGCGGTTTTCTTCAGCTACCCCATTCGCATGGTGTTCGGCGACGAACCCGAGGCTGCCCCGGAACCGGAGTGTCCGTCCATGCGGACACGCAAGCGCCAGGGCGAGGTCAGACAGCGCGTGTTCGGGTTTTGGCTGTCGGTTTCGTATGCTGCCAAGTACATTGCTCGCGGCAACCTCGTCATGGCCACGGGTCACCTCGCCGCGGCCCGCGGCTCGTTGGTACAGCTTTGCGACCTTAACCATGCTGTGCTCGACTGGTGCGCCCCACCCATTCTGCACGCCACGTGGGGAAGGCTGACGGAGGAGGAATGGATAGTGCTTGAGGCAACTCTGTCCACAACGAGCGTGGCCTCATTGCATAAGGAGTTGGTGGCGCTGGTCGAGGCTGCCGATAGGCTGCTGACGCCCATCGCCGAGTCTGCTTCGTGCGCGGACTTCGCGACGCAGATGAAGCAGGCAGTAGAGATCTATGTCCGGGAAGCCGAAGGAGGAACGAGATGATGAGCCGACATCACACGCTCTACAGTTCGATCGGCCAGCCTTGCCTTCAGGAGGCCGCCTGTGCCATAATGCACCCAACGCGCAGTGGAGGTAATTGATGCACCGGAATAGGGAGTTTCGAGTTGATAAGAGAGTCTGCAATGCGATGGATCTTCCGCTCGCTTTGCAGACTGCATTCGTTAGTGCTCTACTCTGCCTGGCCGCTGGGTCCCCCGCCTTTACTCAACCCCAGTATGAATGGATCGAGGCGGAAACTCCTGCCTCCTTCAACCTCTCCGGCATCCTGAAGTCGCCGGGGCCGGGAGCGACGAGCAAGGCCAAGATTGTGATCAATTACGCGACTCAGGAGGATCACTATGCCG
>JACQGJ010000606.1 GCA_016199605.1 Armatimonadota bacterium
AGCTCGACCATCTTTCTTCCAGACCTCCCACAATCCCTGGTAGTCGCCAAGAAACTCAAAATCCCTGGGATCAACGCTTTCGACGATCCCGCGCACTTCCCTTATCCTGCATTCTCGCAGGTAATCGGCCACCGAATCGAGGGGCGAAGGCGTAATGTCACAGACCCAGTCTATGGCCTTATCAAACCAACCATTTCTCCACACGTCCTCTGATAGCATGTGGTAAGGCACGAACCAGTCCGGTTTCAACCGGGTTGCGCGTATGAGCAAAGGCCTGGCGGTACGGTAGTCCTTGCGGTCCATAGCGGCAAGGGCGATCCGGCACAACCGGTCGGGGTCGCGAATCCACCAGCGTTGATAGTAGGCCCTCATCCCCACGGGCATGACAGCCATCAACACAAAAACGTAGAAAACGAGGCTCCAGGGCTTTCTGCTCATGTCGTTGGCATTTACCGCAAGTTGCGGCGATCTGCCTTGCCATCTTTTCCTGTTTCAAACTTGAGGAGTTGGGGTATTATACATCGTCAGTGCAGAGGAGGAGTTGAGATCGGGAATCTCTACTCGCGATGGAGTGTACGGGACGGACGAACGTCCGGAGATACCTATCCCCGGCGACGCTACAGATCCCGATGGTTGAGCGAAGCATGGAGGTCATCAAATGAAAAGTATGTGTCTGATAGCCCTCGCGGCTCTGGCGATTGCAGGATGCGCCAGAGACCGTCAGAGCGGGACGGAGTCGCCCCCCGTTCTGAAAGGGCAGGAGCCGCCCACTACGGCTACACCGGAAACGGAGAAACCCGAGGCGAAATCTGAGACTCCCACAAAAGGGAAGGAAGTGACCACCACGTCGGGGTTGAAATACATCGACCTCAAAGCCGGGACGGGAAACTCGCCGAAGAACGGAGACACGGTGATCGTTCACTACACCGGTTGGCTCACCAGCGGCAAGAAGTTCGACAGCAGCAAAGACCGCGGGGAGCCGTTCGAGTTTCCCCTCGGACAGGGACAAGTCATCAAAGGATGGGATGAAGGCGTCGCGACGATGAAAGTCGGAGGTAAGCGGAAACTGATCGTCCCACCGGACCTTGGCTATGGCGCAGCCGGGCGACCTCCCGTCATTCCCCCGGACTCGACGCTCGTCTTTGAAGTAGAGCTGCCGGGGATGAAGTAATCAACCCCTCGTCGGTCGTAGCGGTCGAAGGCCGGGTTGCAGGACGCCTGCTCCTGTTACATGGACGCGTGCTCCTTGACAACCCCATGCCGAAACTTTACAATTCGCCTCAACATTGGGATTGTCTCAGACCCGGTGATCCGCGGTAAGGAGTGCTGCCATGCCGAACATTCGATGCATTGGAGAAGAGGACGTAGCCCAGGTCCTCGAGCTCTACCAGACCGTTTACGGGGATAGCTACCCCGGCAAAGATCTGGCGGAGTCGTCCTGGGTCAAGAAGTCGGTTTTTGACCGAGACGTAATCTGGGTGGTCGCAGAGGAAGAAGGTCGCGCCATCGGTGCGGCGTCGGTCCTGTTGAACGTTGGCCATCCGGATGACCTGATCGCTCAATTCGGTCGCCTGGCGGTGCATCCCGATTACCAGAAACAAGGAATCGGCACCCATCTCATGGAGGCGCAGCTCGCCAGCATCCGGGAGGCGGCTGAGTTTGGCTTTACGGAAGTTCCGACCAGTCACAGTGGGACGCAGAAGATCGCCTTCCGCGGCGGGTTCTGTGCGGTCGGCTTCAACCCTCTCAAATACCGTCTGCAGGGGGAACGCGAGAGCGTCGGCGTTTTCGCGATTCTGCTTGGGGAAGCCTGGCAGTTGCGGCGAAATGATCCCCGACTGATCGCCCCCGTGCTGCACGTCGCCAATGTGGCCATGCAGAACATGTCCCTACCCAACGATCTGCTGCTGGAGAGCAACCCCGAGCCGTACCCGAGTGGCGAGGAGATGAATTTCCTTCTTGACGATTACAACTACGAGCTCCGCCATCGCCTGCTGCGCATCGCGAGAGCCAGGTCGCAGAACCCTGAGGTTTTCAGCGGGATCTCTCTGGATTACGGGTACCTCAAGTTCAAAGCCCACAATGCAAAGTACCTCGTAGCCAAACAGCACGGCAATCCCGTGGGGGCGATCGGTTACGCGATGGATGACGTGGACCACAAGCTGCGCATCTTCGACCTCCTGGCGCTGGACGAGGAAGTGGAAGGGTTCCTGCTGCGTCAGGGGCTGGCCCGTCTTGAGCAACGGCTCAAACCCGACGTCGTCAGCATCGACGTGAGCGCGTACTCTCCGCGCATTCAGGAGACGCTGTACCTGCTGGAGTTCGTCCCGACGGCCTATTGTCCGGCGATGGTGTTTCAGAATGGTGAGCGGCTGGACGTGGTGAAGATGATGAAGCTTCGGATCCCGTATCAGCCGCGCCCCATGGACCTCATCGAAGGAATGGTTCTGGTGCAAAAGGCCGTGGAGGAGCTTTTCCTGCAGCAGGAGCGGTCGCGGGTCCTGAGCACCTTCACGCGTGCCGTTCCCATTTTCAGCGGGCTGGCTGAGCGCGACTTGTCGAAAGTTCATCATATCTGCGAAGAGCTCCGGGTGCCTGCCGGGCACGAAGTCTTCTCACAACTCAGCGAGTCGAAGGCGATGTTCGTGGTGGTCGAGGGCGAGGTCAAGATCACTACTGCCGAGCACGAAGACATCGCTCTGGTGAGACCGGGAGAGGTCTTCGGAGAGCTGGCGCTGATTGACGGATTGCCACGGTCAGCCGCAGCGGAATGCACTGAGGATTCGCTGCTCCTGGTCATCCGCCAGGGAGATTTCGAGCAATTCGTTCGGCAATACCCTCGCCTGGGTGTTGAAATCTTGCGCCGCCTTTCCCAGGTCCTGAGCGGACGCCTTCGAGAGAGCGTGCAGGACTTGCTGGATTATAAGCGTCAGTTGGTCGAATATGAGCGCCGACTGCAGGTGGCTCGTTAGCTCCAAAAACTCTCAGACCACCCGGCAGATCAACCCCTTGAGGTATTCCGACTCCGGAAATGTTGCCAGCACCGGATGGTCCGGTGGCTGGCTCAGTTTCTCGAGAATCAGCACGTCTCTTCCCGCGTCCAGAGCAGCGCCTCGCACGACCTCCCTGAACAAATCGGGACTTACCTGCCCCGAACAGGAAAACGTCGCCAGACAGCCGCCCGGATTTAGCAACTTTATGGCCAGCAGGTTGATGTCTTTGTAGGCTCGCGTGGCTTTGTGGATCATCGTCTTCGTGAAGGCGAATTTCGGCGGGTCGAGGACGATGACATCGAAAGCTCGTCTTTCATCCCGGAACCGCCTCAACTGATAGAATACGTCGGCGGCAAGGTAGGTCAACCGCGTGGAGGCGTCGGGGAGGATTCCATTGGCTTCGTTGCGCCGCGCCATCTCCTCCGCAAGAGATAATGCAGGCTCGGAAGTGTCGAGGTTGGTGACGTGGCTGGCGCCGGCGCGGAGGGCGCACAAGCCGAAAGCGCCGGTGTAGGAAAAGGCATTGAGCACGGTCCGGTCCCGGCAATACTCGGACACTCGCCAGCGATTCTCGCGCTGGTCCAGGTAAGCACCCGTCTTCTGTCCGCCCCTGAGGTCCGCCAGGAACGTGAGATCCCTGTCTCGGAACTCCAGAGCTTTGGGAGGCTCCTGTCCGTAGAGCACACCCTCCGCAGGAGGCAACTGCTCGCGCTCGCGCGTTTCGACGTCACTTCTCTCGTAGATTCCTTGCGGACACTCTGACGCAACCAGAGCCTCCACGAGGGCGCTCTTCCAGCGCTCCATCGCAGGGGTCAACACCTGCACCGCGAGATAGTCGGCGTATCTGTCGACAATCAATCCCGGAAGCCCGTCGGATTCACCGTAAACGAGGCGACAACCTTCGGTGTCTGCCAGGCGAGGCAGAACCGTCCGCGCCTCAAGAGCTTTGCGGACTCGGGTTTGGAGGTTGACCTCGTCGATAGTCTCTGTTTCGTCCCAAGTCATCAACCGGACCGTGAGCGGGGACTGTGGGTTAACGATCCCTCTTGCCAGCCAGGCTCCCTCATGAGACACAACGTCCACCACATCGCCCGGCTCGAGGGACGAACCGACTTCCTCAAAAGCTCCGCTGAAAATCCACGGATGCCTCTGAAGCACTGAGCGAGACCGGCCCGGTTTCAGGGTCATTATGTTTGGTTCCTTCGTGTCGTTGCTCCTTCGGGTTAGTTTCTCCCTGTGTGCTTTTTCCACAAGGCGGTCGTGGAGGTTTGTCACGGGTAGAGCCTGACGGCGAGGTCTGGCACGGACTACTGGAGGTCAAGGCCCCGGCGGATGTGCCGCGGGGAATGGGCCAGGTCACACAATCTCATTGCCGTTGCGGAACTCGAGTCCGACGCTTTTTTGCACGACTGTAGTTCCGGGCGGGACCGACCTCAGTAGGAACACGTTCCCCCCGACGGTTGAGCCTTTGCCGATGATGGTATCTCCACCCAGGATCGTGGCGCCGGCATACACGACCACATCATCCTCGATGGTTGGATGCCGTTTGATGTGCTTGATCGGATTGCCCTGCTCGTCAAGCGGAAAGCTCTTGGCGCCCAGGGTGACGCCCTGATAGAGCTTTACATTGTTGCCGATCTCCGTTGTCTCGCCGATCACGACTCCGGTTCCGTGGTCGATGAAGAACCGGTCTCCGATGGTGGCGCCCGGATGGATGTCAATGCCCGTTTTCGTGTGTGTATATTCACTCATGAGGCGAGGCACCACGGGAACGCTGAGGAGATACAACTCATGCGCGATGCGGTGTGAGGTGATGGCGACAAGCCCGGGATAGGCGAGCACGACCTCGGCAAACGTCAAAGCGGCAGGATCACCATCGTAGGCCGCCTCCACGTCCTTGATGAGCCTTCGTCGGATGTCGGGGAGCCGTCGCATCAATTCCAGCGAGATTCTCTCCGCTTCGCCACGCACGTCCTCAATGTCGGGTTTCGTGCCTTCCACAATCGCGCAATGGCCCAACCATCGCAACGGCAAGGCTCTGGAGACCTCGAAGGTAAGCAGGCGATGGGCGCGGCTGACGTGCTCCTCGATGTACGGCTCCATCTGTCCCTGCTCGACAGTTTCAGGGGACATTCGTCCCGGGAACAACACTTCCTCAAGCAGGAGAAGAACTTCGATGACCCGGTCTTTGTTGGGCAGCGATCCCCCCGCGCTGTCGGGGGAATCCTCCTCAGTAATCCGGAAAGAGGAGGTAAGAGCCGCGACAGTATCACATATCACGCGGGCGGTGGTCCCCACCTTCACGCATTCCTGCGCTGGAGCGCACAAGCCCAAAGGAACAGCAGTGGTCGTTTTACTCAATTACGCTCACCCGATTCTACTCGCCAATCCGTACTGGCAGAGATTATATCACAACCCAGTGTGCATTTTCTATTCTGATGTCGCCAACCTCGCAGCCACGGGTAGGGAACGGTCGC
>JACQGJ010000630.1 GCA_016199605.1 Armatimonadota bacterium
CTGTCCTCGTTCAACCCCATGGTGTAGAAGCGCGGCCAGTGAACCGCAAGCTTGAGCTTTTTCAGGGCGTAAAACAGTGAGGCGAAGAAGACAGTCTTTCCATGTTGTCGAAAACCGACCGTGCTCAGCACGACCGGCGGGTACTGGTGATAGCCCAGCGTGTAGAGAGCGGGAAGGTTCTCATGGCACTCCGGACACAAGTGCGCAAACCATCGAGTTCCGGCGACTTGCTCTTTCTTGACTCTAACGCGTCCAAGGCAAAACGGGCAAAGCATCATTAAGCTCCAGGAGGGCTACAGAATCGTCACCGACATTTCCCACACGAACTCCTCTCCCGGTGGGAGGGAGACAACACCACGCTGGTCATTGAAGGAATTCGGTCCTCCGTACCACGGCTCGGGGCAGAAGTACCCCTTCTCCATATTTCCGTAGAATACGAAGTAAGTGCTCTCCGGACAAGTCCTGGGCGAAGCACCGTGGAGCAGTATCTCCCTCTGGCGCACCCGCAGCCCGAAGGAGGCAGGATCAATCAGGTCTACGTGATAGTCTCCTTCGGGGAAGCCGCCGAGGACCATGTTGAAGAGGGCGGGATTTTCTCCAAGGGCAGCGCCTTCGCTGTAGTCTACCGGCGTCGTCTCGCCTGAGAAGAGGCTTTGAGGCGAGATCTCGGGCCGAACTGTGGCGGGAGAGCGCATGAGACATGAACCAGGATTGCCTTTGGAGGTGAAAGGGGTTACCACGGTCAGGTGGTTCCCAATGGAAAAGAACATGGGGGTTTCATTCTCCTCACTGGCCGTGATGCAGGCTGTGGCAGAGAATCCCTCGGTCAGAACACGAAAGGTGATCGCAAGCAGGTAGTCGAAAGGGTAATGGATACGGGTTGAGCCATCGCTTCGTGTGACACATCGGACAACGTCCTCGGGCGAGCTTTCGTCCACCTCCCATTCTCTTCCCATGACGAACCCATGGCACGGGATCTCATACTCCCTGCCATGTAACAGGTAGCTGCCGGCTCGTTCGTCGCCGCCAAGACGCTTGAGTTGCTCGAGTTGTCTCTCGGTGAAATTGCGTCCGACGGCCGGGAAGAGCCAGGGCGCGCGACCGCGCCAGATATCGTCGATTGGTTCAAACCGGTTCGCCCGGTAGATCAACTCCAGCCAGTCTCCCTGCCAGCGATACTGGAAACTCGAGATTTCTGCCCCGGCCTGAGGCGCGATGCCCAGGCGAATCCCACGATCCTCTTCTGTAAGGAAGATCACTCGGTTCCCGCCAATCTCAGCCTCTTCCCTGAAGATACGACCTGCCACCGTTCCGTCGCTCATCCGTCACCCCTCTTCTCTTATCTGCCGTTGACCTTCCAGCCTTCGGTGCTTATACTGTCACCATGAACGTCGTTCTCTATCTGTTCCTGGCTTTTACCCTCATTCCGGTGATCGAGCTTGCTGTGATCATCGAAGTGGGGAAACGGGCCGGCACTCCCTTGACGATCTTCCTGTTGATTGTGTCAGGCCTCATTGGCAGCCTGCTGGCCAAGTACCAGGGGCTGCGCGCCTTGCAGACGTTCCAGTCCGACCTCGCCGCCGGTCGAGTGCCTGAGTACGGCGTGCTCGACGCATTGCTCATACTCTGTGGCGGCGCGTTGCTGTTGGCTCCGGGCTTCCTCACGGACATATTTGGCTTTCTCTGCCTGATCCCCTGGAGTCGCCGAGGGTTCAAGAGATTCCTGAGATGGCGGCTCGAAAAGTGGATCGCCCAGGGACACGTGACCCTGATCCGGTAGCCGCGCATATACCCCTCACACTGCCCTCTCACCGGTCGGGGAGAGGGTCGGGGTGAGGGGTCAGCAATCCTCGACGTTCCCCACCTGGCTTTGCACATTGATGGGACAGGCATTGAAGCACTCGACCCGGGTCCCAAACTTCCCGAGGGTGTTCTCGACCACCACAAAATCCATACCGGGTATGACGACATCGTCCCAACGGTCGCCAATCCCGCGAAGCGCCACGTCGAGCATCGTCACGATCTGATGTCCCAGGGGTTCCTTCGAATCGAGAGTGATAGCCCCGTAGAACTCCTGGCACTCGGTGTATCCGGCGTTGTGAGTTCCCGTGTAGGGCTTCAGTTTCTCCAGGTCGATCTTCCTGCCGAGGTGTGTACCGACTTCGGCGCTGTGGGCTTTGAAGAAGTCCACGAGAGCTTGCTCCTGCAGGCAGGCTGGTTTGTTGTTGGCAGCCACGTCAAGATAGGCGTCGTAGCCGATCTGGTAGGCCGCCTCCACAAAGTCAATCCAGTATTTCTGCTCCAGGCTGACCTCCCCCATGACAAAGGAGCGACGCAGGCAGGAGTTCAAGCCGTCTCGTTTGGGTGCGACCCCCAGGTGAACGTAGTCACCCTCGTTAAGGGGTCGATTGAGAGCTTTACCGATGAGCGTCCGGTTCGCCTCGTTGGCGGTCACCATCACGTCCCAGCCCATCTCTTCAGCGCCCAGCTCACGAGCCACGAGATACCCCCATCCGGCGACCTGGGTCTCCAACAGGCCAGGCTTGCACACCGCCAGCATTGCCCGCATCATCGCATCAGCAATAACATTGGCGTCTCGAATGAGCCGCATCTCGTTGTCTGACTTCTCATACTTGATCTTGTAGTAGACCTCCTGGCAATCGACCACGTTGTCTTGTCCCACGAGGTTTTCAAGATAGCTCACGAGACCGTCGGGGATGACCTGTCGCGGAGTGAGAAGGCCGATTCGCTCGACGGCGCCCCCGGCGGCTTCCTCAAGAACGTCCTCGAGCCGTTCGGCATTGATGGGGTACTTCTCATCCGCGAGCTGTAACAACTCGACCTTATGAACCTTGGCCCTTGCGCGGGACGCGAGCTGCTCGGCAACGTACCCTCCCTCAAGCCCGGCGATGATGTGAAACCCGTCAAGGCCGATGGCGCCGGCCACCTGCTCGATGGAGACGTTGGTATTGCCACCGAGATAGGGGACGTCGCCATCATAGTGCTCGTCGGAGAAGACGAGGCCCACGTAGATTCCCTGCGCCGCCAGCGCCTCGGCCACCTTCCTCTGACGACTCACAAACTCCTCAGTCGGAACACCGAAGCTCTTGTCAACAGTAGGACACGTCTCAAGCACACGAGCGACTTCCGCCGCCTCGTCTTTCCATTGGGACAACCGATCAAGGCCAAGGCCGGGCATCACAGCACCTCTCCGTGCAACAGATTCGGGCGTATGATACCAGAGAAGACTCACAAGTTCAAACCGCCGATCTTGGCGTGTGGATGGTTCAATGTGAGGTTTGCCTGTTGTAGTGAACGTCCTCCCTTTACCACGAAGACACAAAGGCACGAAGACACCAATAATCTCTTTGTGTCTTTGTGCCTTCGTGGTTTAAGTTTTAGTGCCTTTGTGGTGTGCCTCTACTTATTCTCCTCCGGCTGCTCCGTGACTTTTTTGGTCGTGGAGCGGCGGTGGACGCGGGCGCGGTCGATGACGCCGCGCTCCGGCGAGCCTTTGTCGAAGTTGTTCTCCAGGATCGTGAGAATCCGGTCGTTCTCGGTGTCGAGGTCGGCGACCATTTTCCGAATCTCTCCCTGAACGCTCTGCAGAGCGCCACATCCACCCGACGCAGTCTTATCCGACGCCAGCCCTTCGTCCAAGGCCGCGAGGATTTCGGCCCTCGATTTGCCCTTGGCCCTGAAAGTGTCAGGATACTGCTCCAAAGCTCCCTGAACCTGCAGCGCGAGGCGGCGCGCCCGGGTCACGTTGAACCCGCCCGCGCTGTCCACCCGTTCCATCGCCGCTCGCCCCGCCTCGTTCGGCGCCTTCGACACCGCGATCTCCTGCACCTCCTTGCACAAGTTGTAAAGGACTCGCCACTTCGTCCGGTTCGCCACCATATCCACCTGCACGATTGCCGTCCGAGTGTTCATTCCTTCATGACGCTGGGAGCGAATGAATTCACTACTACGAGAAGGCACATGCTCCCGTAGGATTTCCAAGTTGTCGCCGTAAGCGAAGCGAGACCACGTCGAGGGGCAAACTGCATGTCGGGTCGGACGATTTCCCATGCTACAGTGGCACTTCGGATTTTGTCCATGACCACGGATTGACCGGGATGACGCCTACTCGGATTTCCCAATGAAGATGCGGGCCTGTCACGAATCCCGTTGCCCCAACTCGACCTACGACTTGACCTTTCTTGACGCTTTCGCCCTCGCGGACCTGAATCCCTGAGAGATGATTGTAAAGAGTGAAAAGGTTGAACCCGTGGTCGATCACAATCGTGTTTCCGCGCATCTTGAGCTTCTCGGCGAGGACCACAACCCCGTCATTGTCTGCCACAACTCTTGTGCCCGCGCTGCACGCGATGTCAGCGCCGGAATGCTGCCCCCACCACTTGCCGTTGACGTAACGCCGCCGACCGAAACTGGAGGTGTTGCGCCCCGAGGCGGGTACGAGGAACTTGCCCTTCCAGAGAGGCTGGGCCCGGGTGCTCGTGAGGTGGGAGTAGAGGAGGATCCGTTCCCGCTCCAAGAGACCCGCTTCCATCAACCCTGCCTTGGAGGGGGATATTCGAAGATGCTGGGTGGGGAAAAGCCTGGAGGCAACCCGAAGCTGGACGGTGGCTGTCTTCTCACCACCCCCTTCGTAGCCTACCTTCACAGAAACCGGAACCGCTCCCGGTCTTGTGCCCGCTCGCAGGCCCACCAAGGCTTTGTAAACCTCACCGATCTGGAAGAAGACTGGATGCTGCGCTCCTACCGTGGCGCTGAGGTGAGCGATTTCTCTCGCCGTATCACTTTTCGCGGTGATCACCACGAACTCTCCAGGCAGAACGGTGGAGGGTTGGAGGATGATTTGGGTTGCCGAGGTTGGGCAGGAGGACGCGAGGCAGATTGTTATCACAGCGCGGAGGACGAAAAGACCGCAAGGAAGGCAACGACTTCGCAAGGGTTTACTGACCTTCCCTCTTCTTGCTGCTGCCGGAGCCGGTAACGGATTTCGATCGGTTGGCGTTCACTCCCACGCTCTCCGAAAGGCGAGCATTAACCCTATGCAAAACCTCCAGAAGTTTCTCGGGAGGGACTTTACCCGGCTCCCTCAGGTCTATCCAGTAACCGAACGATCCCTTGGATGAGGCGGAGAGGTTTGCCGCAAGCTCAAGAGGGTTAAAGGGATTCAGATCGAAACCTGGCAGCCAACGATTGGCAATCTTCTCCGTCTTAAGCCGATCCGACTCCCACTTCACGGCGATGGAGTACCCGTTCGTGGTCGTTGGCTCGCGAGCCACGATGGCAGGGGAGTAAGAGGGTGTGCCGAGACCTGCGAGGACCCCTCGTTGGATCCATCGATCCTCAAACCCATAGAGGCCCAGAAGGAGTTTGGGGTTCAGCTCCAACAGCCTCTCGCGGAGCAACTCGGCACGAAGGCTCAATCGTCGTTGGAGGATCTCGGCATAAACCGAGAGAAGCTTATTTTCCCGCAGCCAGGGCCATCGCTCAGCAGGCAGGAAAGATTCGACCCGTTCTTTGATCTGCGACAATTCCAGAAATCGGGAAAAGCACTCGTCACAATAGCAGGAGTCGGCAGGATTGTGCGCTGGCGCTGCGCCTTCAGGACTATTCGATTCCAGCAGAATCCCGCTCAACGGAACGACCGTGGAAAGCTGCGCCAGGCGTTCCATCAGGGGAGCCAGGACCTTGTCCCAGTATCCCTCTTGCATCAGACATGGCAGGTTCTCCGAAACGCCGTCGGCGAAAACCGCCGGGTGGACTTCAGGCCGGTTTGCAGGATCGTAGAAAAGGGGGAGCGCGACAAGAACGGCGACATGCAGCGCGCTGGAGAGTCCGGCCCAGTGTGCCAACTCCGAGTCGGAGGGCCGCACGAGGATGAAGGTGTCGATCCCCGCCTCGGCCAGGCGAGGCGCGAGGTCGAGCGAAACCTCTTTCGGCGAGAAGGCCGCGGCTCGCAGGGCGTCGCGTTCCAGCGGCCCCCAATATCCGGCAGGTGGCGGTGCGCTGCCCGCGGAAAGCTCTGGTGTGGGCTTGCCGCCTCGCGAGGGTTTCCGTTGATTCTCAAGGCAGATCTCGTCGAGGTTCAGACGTAAGGAAGTCGCGGGTCCCCTGAGACCGATGATCAACTGATCGATCCAAGCGCCGACCAACCGAGGGGAAACGTCTTCCGCGCTCACCGCGATCTGTTGCCATTCACGCGGGGCTGTCAACCTGAGTTGAGTCTTGTAGACGTGACGCTCCCCTTCCGAGCGGAGCCCGAGGACCAAGAAAACATCGGACGACAACTGCTCGTCGTATTCGGCGCAGTACCAGAAGGACAGGCGACTGTGGGCCTCCCGACAGCGGAAGCCCCCCCGCAGGTTTTCCATTCCCCACCGGTCGGTTTCACTTTGCAGGCTCTGCTTCCCCTGGTGGGCAGATTCGGCGGAAACAATCTGGGATCCGGTGTTCCCCATCGACCGGAAAGCCCAGGTCGTCGGCGCTACCTCGAAATCGTCGTAGACAACAGTCTTCGTAGCCGCAAGACCCGCGGTGGAGATAGCGAAAGACAAGGCAATCACCCCACCCAGGGATGAACGACCACTACACGAGCCGGACGAATACCATGACACCATCACTGCACACCCTCGACTCGGGCCGCCTGGCTTCAAGCGAGACTTCCCATGCGAGACTTCTCCACCTCGTTTACACATCCTCTACTTTTTGGTAGAATGCGCTCATTCTATTGGGTGGAGATTCTCACAGGAGGCGTTAACATGGCAGTCTCGCAAGCAACTTCCTTTGGAACCCTGTCAGGAGCGGCGATTGGACAGTCCCTATCGGACATGGATGCGCCCACGTTGCTGAGACCGATGCAGCCCACTACCTTGAAGGAAACGGGGATTAGCGTTCGGGTGGTTGAGGGTCTCATCCTCAAACTGCTGAAGCAGGAAGGGTCGCTCACCGAACAGCAGATTGGCGAGCATCTTCACGTCACCGTGAATGTCTTTCGCGAGATGCTCCAAGGGATGCTTCATCGGGAGATTCTCGACACACCCGCCGCGATGCACTTCGATCTCACGAACAAGGGGCGCGAGTTGTGTCACCACTACGAAGTCGAAGATGCCTATGTCGGACCCGCGCCGGTATCCTTCAGTGCCTACTGCGACATGGTTGTCAAACAGTCAAAGAACAACCGGCGGATGACCCAGGAGGACGTCGACACGAACTTCGAGAAGTTCCCCATGAGGCCTGAGTTGTTGCGCATTCTCAAAGAAGGTTTCAACTCGGGGCGCGTGATAATCTTTTGGGGTCCGCCTGGAAACGGGAAAAGCCTTGTGACAGACAACCTTCACCGTCTCCTCACAGATCCCATTCTGCTCCCCTACGCTTTCGAGTTTGCCGGGCGGGTTGTCCAGATTTATGACCCGGCGTTTCACACCCTGAGGGACGACGTGATGCGGCAGGAAGAAGAAGATACCAGCAAGATGCTGGCAGCCACCGGCAAACCTGACCGGCGCTGGCTCATCTCCAATCCACCTCTTGTGACCGTGGGAACCGAGTTCCGGGTCGAGCACTTCCAGATTGCTTACGACGGGAAGTACGATGCGCCTCCCCACGTCAAAGCCAACAACGGCATCTTCATCTTTGACGACCTCGGTCGTCAGACTCAGGATCACAACATGATCCTCAACCAGTTCATCTACCCCCTGGAGCAGCA
>JACQGJ010000631.1 GCA_016199605.1 Armatimonadota bacterium
CCCCACTACTACAAACCTATTTTCGGAGGAGGAATTGCAGAGATGAGACATACTGTAGCATGGTCTGGAGTTGGGGTGCTTGTCGCTGTCTTACTCGTGTCGTCGGCGATGGCACAACGTGCGGGCGATCAAGGCGACGCGGGCCAGTGGGGTCGGCCTGGCGGCCCGGCCAGTTTCGACCCTAAACAGATGATGGCCATGGGAATGGCTATGGGGGCCGTTGACGCCTACTGGCTGACGTTGACATTCGATCTCAAGGTACCGGACGCCAAACTGAACAATCTTCGGCCGAAGTTCCAGCAAGCGTGGGACGCCCGCAAGAAAGCGTTCGACACGGCATGGGGGGGGCACAAACCGGATGCTCTCTGGAGCGAGTTGAAAAGGGTGAATAGCACCCTCGAAGGCGCAATCAAGAGCTCCCTCGGCGCGGCGCAGCTCAAGAAGCTGAAGGAATCGGTGGAGCGGCGCGCCAAGCCCCCATGGGGTGGCTTCGGAGGACCGGGGAAAAGAAAGGGGGGACAGGAGGGCAGGCCGCGCTGACTGCGGCCACGCCCGGAAAGATCAGCGTTGGTAGACGTAGGAGACCCTTGTCAGACACACGGACTGACAACATGAAACCAATACTCTTTCAGAAAGGGAAACAACATGAAACGCAAACTTTGGATGCTTGGTGCGGTAGCCGTCCTTCTGGCTGTCATCTCCTTCGCTATCGCTCAGCCACAGCCTGGTAATCCCAATGCTCCGGCCCAACAACCCGGCCAGGGAGGCCCCTTTGGTGGAGGTCCACCGGCAGCTTTCTTTGCCCGGATGATGCCGGCGGTGACCGCGACCACTGAGAAGTACCTGTTCGTCGTCCGCGGCGGCACAGTCTTCCAGTTGGATGTCAACTCGCTGGAGATTCTCAAGCAGCAGGAACTGCCCACCCCGGAGATGCCGCCCCCGCCCGGTGGCGGCCAGCAACCTCAGAGACAGTAATGACCTGGACACACACGCCGCTCAACTCGAGCGTTGCACCGGCAACGCGCGATGGCAAGCGCACGTACAGGTAGGTTCCGAGGCGCGGCGGTGACGGACCGCTCGCCTCGGAATCTGAACCCGCCCAACCGTGTCCGGACCTCAGGAGGTCAGAATCCTATGAATGGAGTAACCCAACTCTTGCCTTCGGTGGCGGCACTCCTTGTCTGCCTTGTTCTTGTTCCTGCGGCAGCGCAGCAAGACAAGTATGTCTGGCAGGAGGAGATGTGCCCCAGACAGTTCAACGTCTCCGGTGTCGCCCATGTCCCGGACGCTGCCGCGAAAGCCCAGGTGATTTTCAACTACACTGATGAGAAGAACTACTTCGCCATCCTCTTCCGAGATCGCGAGATTGCCGCGATACAGGTGGTGCGAGGAAAGACTACGCCTTTGTGGCCCGCGCGGAAGCTTCCCTCTGGCAGTGACTTCACGTTCGTAATCAAGGTCCGCAAGGATCGACTCACGACCGTCGTCAACGGTAATCTGATGGGGATTGCTGCGCTGAAGACGCGGTCGGTCGGCGGGAGGGTAGGCAAGAGCGCTGTTGGCAGCGCGACAGTGGAGCAACTCCGCATGCAGGAGGTTGAGCCCGTCTACTTCACCGACGATTTCATGCGCACCGAGGAGGAGTCCGGTGAGTGGAAGACTGTGAGTGGAGAGTGGCGAACGAAGTCGATCGAGACGGCCAATCCCGATCCGGTGCGTAGCGCCAACCCCTTCTCTTACTACTCCATTGCCAAGAACAAAGCAATCGCAGTCGCGGGTCGCTGGTTCTGGGACAGCTATCTCTATCGAGCGTCGGTGAAACCTGAAGCGCCCGGCGCTGTGGGCGTGGTGTTGTATTATCAGGATCCCCGTAACTACGTGGCGTTCCGGTGGTGGTCAGCCGATTCCTCGCACACGGGGAGAGCACGCCAAGTTCTCTACGTTCGAGAAGGTGTTGAGCATGTCGCCTCGGCGACCGGATCGGGGTATCAGGCGAAGCAGTGGTACCGTTTCACGGTCAAAGCTACCGATACGCAGCTTCGAGGCTTCGTTGACGATGAGCTGGCTTTCGCCGTCGAGGCGCCTCCATTCTGTGGTGGAAAGATCGGTCTCTATGCTGAGCAGTGTACGGGCGCGGCCTTCGATGACGTGCTCTGTTCCCATTGGGAGAGTCCAGCGGACGATCCTTCGCCCTGTCTCGATGCCCCGCGCATCACTCCGCAGTTTGCGAAGGAAGACACCATGAAAGCGTGGGCCAACCCCGACTACGACTGGCAGCAAGGGGAGGACGATTGGTGGTGGAACCGCGGCGAATTCTGGGGAGATGCGGCGCTGGCCGGCGACTTACCCAATCCTGAGGGAGTTACCGCGACAGCGGCGTTCACCCTCCACGCAGTAAAGGGAAAGCCCAACTCAGGCTACACACTGTCAACGGAATCCTCGGCGGACGGCTCCGCGCTGGTTTACTCGCTGGCAAGACAGGGAACTCCCCTCGGCAAGGGTAAGGTGGCCGTTGGTGGATGGCCGGCGAAGGTAGAGGTGAGACGCCATGAGAAGATGCTGCTGGTAAGCATTGCCGGTGACTGTGTGCTCTCTTATGTCGATTCACATCCTCTCTCAGGCACCGGCTCCGCCCTCAAAACCACCGGCAAACGCCTCCCGACCCAACAGATTCAGGCAATGGGAGCGTGCTACCTGGACGACACTTTCTCCTCCGCGCCGGTCAACTGGTGGCAGGGCAAGGGCAAGTGGGAAGTAACCAGCCGCTGGCAGTGCAGTCCGGACTGGTCCTGGATAGCCGGTTGGAGAAGCGTGGCGCCTATCTTGTGGACGAAGCGCGCCATTAGTGGAGACTTCACGCTCGAAGCCTACGTGTGCAACAAGATGGAACAGGATGGACCCATGGGCTACACCCATCCCGGCGATCTCAATGTGACGGTGTGCGCCGATGGTCGCGACCTGGGGAGCGGATACAGCTTTGTCTACGCGGGCTGGAACAACACCGCATCCGGCATGTTCCGCAAAGGTGTGGAGTGCGCGCCGCGCAACACGAAGGCATACCTGCAGAATACCAACAATCGCAATATGGGCTTCCATCGGAAATGGTTCGTCGTTCGCGTGGAGCGACGCGGAAACAGGCTGCGTCACTGGGTCGATGACGCGTTGATTAGCGAGTTCACCGACCCCTCGCCGATCCCCTCCGGCCGCATCGCGCTCTGGACAATCGGCAACGAACAATTCACGAATGGCCTTGTGATTGCGCGTGCGCGCCTCTGGTACGAGCGCGAGGCTGGGAAACAGCCCTTCCCGCCAAACCACATTCTCGCTGAGGCGGAGGAACCGTGGAACGACCGCCGCGCTCCGGTCGCTCCTGACGCGTCTTCGGTGAAGCACGACTTCGCAACAAGCACACAAGGCTGGTCCGGGTACGATCGGCCCGACGGGGCGATCGTCTCCCTCGACACCACAACGGCCGCTTCCGGGAACAGTTCCCTTCGCATCGAGAACACTGGCACCGGTGGCGATCTGACGGTGTGGTCAGGCGTAGGCCCTTTCGATGGCCTCAAGCTTGGCAAGCTCCGATTCGCTTACAGGATTCCCGCTGAGGTGAAGGTCAACCTTTTCCTGCAAGTCGAGGGCCGTTACTACGCCTTCGAGTTCACGGGAGGACTGCAGCCACCTGAGACGTGCCCGAGTCTGGGTAAGATCGAGAAAGTGCAAGCCGACAACCAATGGCGTAGGGCAGAGGTCGATCTGGGAAGTGCCCTCCGACGCGCTTTGCCGGGCCGCAACTCCCTCCAGGTGGATCGAATCTGCTTCAGCGCGCCGCTCGCGACTTACTACCGGGCGGGCATCGGCGGGAACGGCTGGGGGACAAAATGGTACCTGGATGATTTCGAGCTGACGAGTGCCAAGTGAGTCAAGCTACGGAAGTCGGAGGCGATAGCGGTAGAAGGGTCGCGGGGGTTTGCCCGTGACGAATTCGCTGTAGTCCTTCTGCATCGACAGAATAAAGTCGCGAGTGACGCGCTCCTCGTAAACGAGGAAGTTGGAGAAACGCACCTGCTCAGGGTCGTCAGCCGTCTTGTCCTCAATCGTGGTGAGGGTCTCTTTCTTGATGCCCAGCGTCTTGGGATCCAACTCCCCGATCCTGAGCGGATGGCGCGGGTCGCAATCGCCGTAACCGGGCTGGTCGAGTATGTTGGCGATCCAGTACCACCGTTTGTTCTTGCTGGAGCGAATCAGGCGTGAAATCGCGCAC
>JACQGJ010000040.1 GCA_016199605.1 Armatimonadota bacterium
ACGTGCGATGAATCGCACTACTACAAACGCTATTTTCGGAGGAGAAGGGCTGACATGAAGACGTATCCGCATCGACTTGCCCGGATGGCTCTTGTTGTGTGGAGTTTACTCGTCCCTTCGCGAGCTTCTGCTGCCGACGATCCTGTGGCCGATTGGGGCTTCGAGGAAGGCAAAGGGAGCGTGCTCCATGACCGTAGCGGCAACCGGAACGACGGGAAGATCCACGGCGCACAGTGGGTGAAGATTCGGGGCGGCCATGCGCTGGACTTCAACGGCGAGACGGACTACGTGGACTGCGGCAACAATCCCCGCTTGGACCTTCGCCAGTCCGTGACAATCGAGGCATGGGTACATCCCCACACGTCACCCCAGATTGACTGCGGCATCGCTGGCAAGCACTTCGGCAACTACCTCCTGACCTTCTACAAGAGCGCCTACTACGGCTACATCGCCGGAGGGGGCAACAATGTGGCCGCCGGTGTTACCGACCCCGATCGCGGCATCGGGTCCTGGCATCATGTAGTCTACTCGTTCGACGGCGAGACGATGAAGCTCTACGTTGACGGGCGACAGCCTGAGATAAAGACTTCGGCGACCAAGGCGATCCCTGCGGGTGTCAAGTTCTTCATCGGCTGCGTCGTCGGCGACCCTTCCGCCAAGGACCCTGCACTGGCCCAGTCGGGGTATTTCCACGGGAGGATTGGCCGCGTGCGCGTCTACAAGCGGGAGCTCACACTGGAGGAATCTCGGGCACATTACAAGGTGGAATCTCCCCGCTACATGGATGCCGCCTCGTCGCAACAGAGGGTCGCACTGAAGGTCGCGGCCTTCCCCTATCCGGCGGAGAACCATGTCGTCGCGGAGGTGGACTATCGCCGCCTGGTGTCCTTGTCACCCGAAGCGACCCTGGATGTGCAGCTCCTTCCCCGCGACACGGACAATCTGATCAGTCAGACGCGATCCACGGAACTCCCCAAGTGGGGGCACATCGAGATCAAGCTGAGCGCGGCGGGTCTGTCGCCCGGCCGATACGTGCTCCGCGCGATTCTGAAAGACAAGGGGGCGGAGGATCGCACGGCGGAGGTGCGGTTCAACTATGCGTTGCCCTCTTCCCTCGTTCCTTCCCCCCAGATGAAGGTCGCCGGCCCGCTGGCGGCTGTGGCGTCGCCTCTGAAGTATGCCTTCGAGATATCCAGGGGCGGCGGGTTCACTGTCACAATCAAGGGGGAGCGTTTTCCCTTCGAGTCAACCTTCTCCTATCCGCACGGCGGCGAGAATGCGCTTCAGACCTCCGGCAAGCCCGGGCAGGGCGAAGCGGCCTGGCGCGTGACGTCGGGCAAGTCGAGAGGGAACGAATACACCGTGCGCGCTCAGGGTCGCCATTACACGGTTAGCCGCCGCATCCAGCTTCTGCCTGGCCGCATCGCGGTCAAGGACACCCTCCGGAACGACTCTACAGAGGACCTCGGACTCATCGTCCGCAATCACCTGATCACGGCGGGCAAACGGTTCGGAGAATCCAGGCTCGGGGGCAACAAGTCTATCGGCAGAACACCCCAACAGTCGACGGGCGCCCCCAGCGTCTTCGTGAGCCGGCCCGGATTGGGCATCGGCTTTTTGCCACTCGACGACGTCTACATCGTCCAGGCCCTCTGCTACAATGAGAAGGGAGTGGCCGGCGTGGCGACGGAGAACTTCGCCCTCGCGCCGCAGGCCGAGTATACGCTGGAGTGGGCGGTGTACCTGAACGGCACGGGGGACTACTTCGACTTCACGAACGCTGTCCGCAAGAATGAGGGGCGTATCGGACGAATCGAAGGGGGCTTCGACTCCATCAATTACTCGATGCAGGACCGCCGCCTCATCCTCACCCCGGACCAGGTGCGCCTGAAGAATCTCCGCTATGGCACGATGTACTGCCTCAGCAACGCCACCGACGACCCCGCTGTTTCCATCGAGGGCATCGAGTTCATGGATTTCCCCAAAGAGATGCAGGTGCTCCGCAAGACGATGACGGAGTTCCGCGCCTCCTATCCCGACCTCTTCGGGATGTTCCACGTCGCGCACAGCCTCTACGTGACCAACAAGCCCGACGAGAAGTTTCCCGACTCGAAGGTCATTGACTACTACGGCAAACAGGCCGTGTGGCCGGACAGGGAGTATCGCTATATCACCAGGGAGCGGCAGGCTCAGGGGTGGCAGTGGTGGATCTACTATCCCACACCCGGCAACAGCTTCCACGACGCACTGCTGAAAAGTATGGATGTGATGATGGACGAGATCGGGTGTCGCGGCGTATTCTGGGACGGGATGCTCTGTGCGTATGAGGGGGCTTACACTTATGACGGGCATTGGGACGGGCACTCATCAGAGATCGACTCCACAACCAAGACCCTCAAGCGCAAGAACGGGTCAGTCATTCTGCTTTCGCAGCCGTCCATCGTTGAGGCCATTCACAAGGTGCAGGCAAAAGGTGGCGTTGTCATCGCCAACAACTGCAGGATCACGCGTACGATCGGAAAAGAGAGGATCATCATCGTCCATGAAAGCGGGAGCGCCGACAATCACCTCTCGCAGACTCCCGTGGGACTGGGCGGTGGGATCCTCTGGGACGAGACGGAGGTCTACCGCGATGTCATCAACATGTTGAATCAGGGCAGTCTCTACTTCTTCATCGGTTGGAGGCAGCTCCGCGGCGAATCTCTGGCCACCCACCTGTATCCGATCACGTGTGAGGACGTCCGCCCCGGTTACGCGCGCGGCCCGGAGCGCATCGTTACGACGCGAGCCGGCGTCTACGGTTGGCCTGGCGATCACCGTCTGCCTCTCGTCTACCACTACGACGGCCGAGGGGTGCCAGCGTCGGGTGGTGTCCTCACCACCGCCGATCCATCCGGCGTCCGCACTGTGGTCAACTTGGCGGAGAACGAATCCTCCGTGCTCAAAAGGATTCCTGTTACGATCAAGACAAGCCATCCCGTGAACGTTCTCGTCGGTCGATACGATAAGCAGGGAATTCAATTGGTATTCAACGGTCACGGGAAAGTGCGCGTGACCGTCGCCGATGGCACGTTCGAGGTCCACCCGAAGGTCGTCTATTCCGTGAGAACTGCGGATGGTGAAAGGAAAGTTACCGCGAGCGCAGCGGGGGAGCTTTCGTTCCCGCTCGACCTGCGCGGCCAATCTGAGATCACACTTGGTGACGCGAGATAGAACGCGAAAGGAGATCCGGATAGGGTGCCGATTGTGACGGTCAACCGCGAAGTGTGCATTCCGTGGACGGAGGGGCACGGCGCTCCGAATCTTTCGGTGCGCTACCTCGGCAAGGGCCTTCGCCGCGAGGAATCGCGGGGCTATGAAGAGGCAAGCGACTGGGGTTCGGAGCATTACCGCGTGCGAACCTCCGAGGACAACGGCAGAACATGGTCCGACTGGATTCCTGTGCGGGGGAACTGGCCCTCCAGAGAAGGGCTTGTAAAGTCGGAGTATCCTTCGGCGTGCTGCCATGATCCCGCCAGCGGGAGGATCGTGCAATCGGTCTTTCAGCGCTTTCTGATCGGCGAGGAGGGAGCGGAGGCCATTCAGCGCCGCTGGCGAACAGGCCAGCAGACGTACTTTGATCACGGCTACTGGCAAACGTCCTCCGACGAAGGCCGCACGTGGACCGACCCGAGGCAACGGCGCTATGAAGAAGGCCCGTGCCTCGCGCCCGGTGAAACGCCTTCGGAGGAATACCTGCGCACCAACCAGATGTACGCGGGCTACACTGCCATCGCCACGCGCGAGGGAACGATCCTTTTCCCGGTGGCCGAGTCACCTGTCGCAATCACCGATCGAGGTCAGTCGGAAACGGTCCATGGAGTTAGATGCTTCATCGGCAAGTGGAACCCGGAGGCTGAGGACTATTGCTGGGAGGTGTCGCAACCGATCACCGTGCCGCACCGGATTTCGGGCCGCGGCCTGCAAGAACCGGACATCGCCGAGCTGAAGGACGGTCGTCTGCTGCTGGAGATGCGCGGCTCGAGCGTCGCGGTCGAGCAGGAATGGAAGGGCAAGACGGAAAGCCCTGGGCGACGATGGATCAGCCTGTCGAGTGAAGGCGGGCGGACATGGTCAATGGTTACCGACCTTCGCTACGACACGGGCGAACAGTTCTACTCGCCTTCCAGCCTGGCGAGGCTCCTGCGCCACAGCCGCACGGGCAAGCTCTACTGGTTCGGAAACATCACGCCAACGCCGCCGGACGGCGGCCTGCCTCGCTATCCGCTGTATATGGCTGAATTGGACGAGACGATCCCGGCGATCCGGAAGCACACACTCACCGTTATCGACGATTACGACCGCGGCCACGACTCGGCCAAGATTCAATTGTCCAATTTCGGTGTGCTGGAAGACCGCGAAACGGGCGTCATCGAGCTTTACATGACGCGCTACGGAGAGCGTGAGAGTCACTGGCTCCACGCTGACGCGTACAAATACACGATCACGCTCGGAAACGATTAGACATGAACACAGAGGAATCATGATTTACCGACCCACCGCATCACGCAGGTTGTGGGATACATGGCTGTTCCAGTGGGAAGAGCAATTCCATCTCTTCTTCCTGGAAACACAGGAGACCAACCTCGACCACGTGGGTCATGCCGTCAGCGACGATCTGGTTCGCTGGCAGACGCTGCCTTCCATACGCACCAAGGGCGAACCCGGCCAGTGGAACCACTGGGGAACTCTGACAGGAATGGTTGTGCGTCATGAGGGACGGTTCTATATGTTCGTTGGCTCGATTCCCGACGACAAGGAGGTCGTCGGGCTGTACCTGTCCGATGACTTGGAGCAATGGGAGCCTCACCCCGCCAATCCGATCCTCCAACCGACCGGCCCGCATTACCTGACCGATCGGGCGCAAGCTCCCTATTGGCCGGTGGACTGGAGGGATCCCTGCATCTTCTGGCGAGAGG
>JACQGJ010000611.1 GCA_016199605.1 Armatimonadota bacterium
ATGCCATTCGTCTGAAGTGACTTTTCCCCCTCACCCTACCCTCTCCCCGGCCGGGGAGAGGGTAGGGTGAGGGGGAAAAGTCACTTCAGACGAATGGCATGATTTCAACGGTGACAAGTACAACGGCAGGGCGGCCACGCCTGAGGAGAACCACATGAGACCAAAAATGGCTTGCGCTGATTTCACCTTTCCTTTGCTGGCGCATGACAAGGTCATGCAGCTCATCGCGCTGCTGGAGTTTCAAGGGGTTGACATCGGTCTGTTCGAAGAGCGGTCGCACCTGTGGCCCTCACAGGAGTTCGAGGAGGTCGAAGTCTCGGCAAGGAACCTCAAACGGGAACTTGAGGGCCTCGGGATGGAGGTCGCGGACGTGTTCCTGCAGATGGCCCCGGACTTCACCCCGTACGCCCTCAACCATCCCGAAGAAAGCCGTCGTCGTCATGCGAGGGACTGGTTTGAAAGAACTCTCGATTATGCCTCCGGCGCAGGCGCGCGGCATGTCACCACCCTCCCTGGCGTTCACTTCGAAGAGGAGTCTTGGGACAGTTCTTTCCATCGGTCCGTGGAAGAACTTGCGTGGAGGGTCGATCGGGCGAAAGCCCATGGTCTTGTCTTCAGCATCGAAGCGCATGTCGGATCGATCGTTCCGGCCCCCGACCTGGCCGCGAAGCTGGTGACTTCGGTGCCGGGATTGACCCTCACCCTGGACTACACGCACTTTGCTCGGCTTGGCATGTCCGACGAGGAGGTCGAGCCGCTAATCCAACACGCCAGCCACTTTCATGTTCGCGGCGCCTGCAAAGGCAGATTGCAGGCTCCCTTCAAGGACAACATCATCGACTACACGCGGGTGTGTGAGGTCATGGGACAGACGGGCTATACCGGCTGGATCGGTATTGAGTACGTTTGGTTTGACTGGGAGCACTGTAACGAGTGCGACAACTTATCAGAGACTCTCCTGTTCCGGGATCACCTGCGAACGATCACCGGCGGAGGAGACACAGTATTTCCTGAAGGAGGCTGAGGATGCATCTTCTAAAAGAAAACGATGCCTCACTGGACCCGCTGAGCGGGAAGACGATAGCGATACTGGGCTATGGCAACCAGGGACAAGCCCAGGCTTTGAACCTTCGCGACAGCGGTCTCCAGGTGATTGTGGGCAACCGTGAGGATGAATACCGCGAGCGAGCCATCGCTGACGGTTTCTCCCCCACCTCGATTCTTGATGCGGCGCGGGCGGGAGACGTGCTGCTCGTCCTGACGACGGACGAATCGCAACCTCTCCTCTGGGGGGATCACATCGCGCCGGGCGTGCAGCCAGGGAACACTCTATGCTGGGCAAGTGGGTACAACATCGGCTTCGGTTTGATCACGCCCCCACCGGAGACCGACGTCGTGATGGTAGCCCCACGAATGACCGGGAACATGGTCCGCAAGCTTTACGAGAGCGGCAAAGGAGCCCTCGCACAGTTTGCCCTCCACCAAGACTCAACCGGGAACGCCAGAGCCACCGCCCTCGCCCTGTGCAAAGGAGTGGGGCTGACCCGCGGGGGTGTGTTCGAGTCTTCGTTTCGAGAGGAAGCAGAGTTGGACCTGTTTGCCGAGCAGGTAGTCTGGGCCGGGTTGACCTCCTGGATGATCGAGTGCTTCGAGATTGGCGTTGAGAACGGCTTCTCTCCTGAGTTGATGGTGATGGAGCTTTACGCCTCGGGAGAGACAGCCGAGATCTTCAGCGCCATGACCCGTAACGGTTTCTTCAAGCAAATGACGCACCACTCGACCACGAGCCAATACGGCACGCTGTCTCGCGGCCCCGATCTGATTAACGATGAGATGAAGAGAAGAGCACGCGAGATTCTCCGCAACGACGTGAAGAGCGGCGCCTTTGCAAAGGAATGGAGCGATGAACAGGCAGGAGGGGCCCGGAAGTTGGAGGAATTGCGTAAGCGGGCGCTCAACCATCTGATGAGTCTGACTGAAGACAGGGTGATTGCGGCGGTGCAGTCGGCTCATCAACTGAAGGAATGAAAGGATGATCTGGCGATCACAAGGAGGTGCTCGGTGTCTCGACTCGACGGCAAGGTAGCGATCATCACCGGAGCGGCTCAGGGAATCGGGCTGGGGATCGCACGGGTTTTTGCCGAAGCGGGCGCCACAACGATACTGTCTGACATCAATGCGGCCCAGGGCGAAGCAGCCGTGAGAGGGATGGAGCCGCAGGGCGGTTCAGTCTTGTTCGTGAGCGCCGACGTCACTCAGGAGAACGAGGTCCGCGCTTTGGTGGGAAAAGCAATTGATACGTTTGGGCGGCTGGACATCGTCGTCAACAACGCCGGCATCTGCACCGTTAAGTCGGCGGAGCAGAGCACCGTCGAGGAGTGGGACGAGGTGATGGCTGTGAATGTCCGCTCGATTTTCCTGACGACCAAGTTTGCCGTTCCGCCCATGCGTAAGAACGGGGGCGGCAGCCTCCTCAACGTGGCTTCCGTTTCGAGCTTTGTCGGCCAGCAGAACACACCGGCTTACTGCGCCAGCAAGGGAGCGGTCTTGATGCTTACAAAAAGCCTCGCGCTGGATTACGGGCCGGACAACATCCGCGTCAACTGTATCTGTCCCGGCATCACCGACACTCCGATGCTGCGGAGCCATGTGCGCCATGCGCCGGACCCCGACGCCCACTTGCAGCAGCGTTTGCGACGAGTGCCCATGGGGCAAATGCTCTATCCCGACGATATGGGGAGAGCCGCCGCCTTCCTGTGCAGTGACGACGCGAAGGGGATTACCGGGGCCTCCCTCGTGGTCGATGGAGGGTATATTTCCTGTGCCGAGTTCTTTCCGGCTGGATGATTTGCGACGAATCCCGCGTCCCTGAAGATGCACGGGGCCCCCTTGAGGGTATTGCAGACAATCGCTACAAGGAGACGCCACACCTTAGCCTGAACCCAATCCTCCG
>JACQGJ010000612.1 GCA_016199605.1 Armatimonadota bacterium
CGAAGCGTGTATGAGGCAGGGAAAACCGTTGGTTGGCACACGAGAGGTTTGAAATGAGGAGAGCGTTGCCCCAAGCCCAGGAGTGTGACAACGAAGTGCTGCCGCGTACGGTTAGCCACAAGAGACAGTTGTTGGCGCTCGGGTTCCTTGGACCCCCGGTGGATCGGGGCGACCATGTTAGTCATACAAAACCGAAACCATCCTTCGACAATGGGAAACTGCAAATGTGTTCTCGCACACGCAACCTGCTGATCATCACACTGATTGTCGGTTCTGCAATCCACAATCCGCAATCCGCAATCTCGGAGGAGCCCGGCCTGCCTCCGGCTTTGCCCCACGTTGCAGCGCACGATCGGAGCGAACCGGCGAAGGCAACGTGGGCCGGCGATGTGTTGCGGTTATCGAATGAGCTGGTAACCGTGGAGCTCGCGCGAGATGGGGTGGTTCGTCAGTTCGCCGCCAGAGGCACACGCGTATCTTGCAGGGAGTCCTTCTCTCCTTTCGTCGTGACTGAAGAAGCGAGACAAGGGCATCCTCCGGCAGAAACGTGGTTTCATGGGCCGGAGCGGCCTCTCGCCGCTGGCTCTCTTGCGGGCCGTGTTGAGGCGAGAGAAACCGCGGGAGCTCAACTGGCAACCTATGGGGCTAGAACCGATACCGGGTTGCTGATTCGCTATTGGGTCGCCGTTCGGCCCGGCGATCCGGTGACCTACTGGCGGATGAGCGTGCGGAATCATTCCTCCTCGTCAACGGGAGGCGCTCTCGTGGACAGAATCGCGTTCCCGGTACTGCGAGGGATAGGTCTCGGCGACCCGACCGATGACTGGTGGACGTGGCCGAAGATTCTTGGGGCGACGGTGAGAGCAGACGCCTTCGCGCCCGGACAGTTCTGGAGAGCTTTCTATCCCGACTGGCTGACGATGCAGTGGGTGGACTTGTATGACCGGCGACCGGTGAGCAGGGGAGCAGGGGAGCGGGGGAGCAGTGGTCTCTACGTCGGGTGCTTCGATGACTACGGTTTCCTGAAGGAGATCATGATCGGGCGTGGAAAGGATGGGGACAGGGAGATTCGCTTCGAGTTCCCCGGCACATTCATCGTGCCCGGGGATGAGTGGACTACCCCGTGGTTCGGCCTCGCACCCCATCAGGGAGATTGGCGCACGGGAGCAGCGTTCTATCGGGGGTGGGCAGAGAGGACCTTCGGGCCGATTGATGTGCCAAAAGTCGTATGGGATTTGCCGACAAGCAATTGCTGGCTCCAGCACCACGCCAAGCAAACGGAAATTCCTCGGCTGTTTGAGGCGCAACAGCAGGACCCGATCCACGCCAGTTACTTTATGAAGAGCCTGCCCATCAGCTACCCTGAGGGGTGGAGCGGTGAATACGGCGATGCGCTGGACTATCGGGAGACGTGCGACCGCATTCGATCCCTCGGCGGCATTGCAGCGCTTTTCACCTTTGATCGCGTTCCGAATCACGGCAAGCCGCACCATGCTGACCGCGCGCCTCGCTGGCTGTCGGTGGGACGGGACGGGGACTTTGGGGCAGGTTTTCAGGACGCCTTTGTCTGCCCGTGGCCGAAAGACTACCGGGAGACGCGCATCCTCGATGCTCTGCGATGGGCGCGAGAGTGCGGCATCGGGGCGATCCATTTCGACACCGATCTCCTCGCCGGCAGCATCACCGGCCCGTGCTACAACCCACGGCACGCTCACCGGCCCAATGAGACGCCGCATTACTTTCGATTGCTGTACACAGAGATGGTGCAACGGGCGCGGAAGATCGTTCCCGGCTTTTTCCTCCGGGCTGAGCACTGCGCGGACTTCTGGTATCCCGCCTTCGCCGCTTCAACGGCCCACGAGTTCGAGGTGGCCAACGGACTGGTCGCCGACTTCCCCAATGGCAAGGACGCGCAACTGATGCCATCGCTTTTCCGAGTGACGCTGCCTCGCCACTCCGCATTGCAAACCCCCAGCATGAGCGGCGATGATTTCTGGGTCTACGGCTACGGCATGGGCTTTGGATTCCACGGCGGCGGCCCGCACCAGACCTTCAACCCGGAGGTCCGCAGCGCGGAGATGCCGGCCCTCGCCGAGCGATTCGCCGAAACTGATTGGCTCTGGCGGGCCTACTACAACTGGCGCGTTGGTTTTGAGGATGCGGTCGTCTTCGGTCGGCCGTATGGCGAAGTCGCGGTCGCCGAGTGGGATGGTGAAACACACTCCTGCGCTTACCCCGGGCCACTAATGGCCTGCACCTTCTCCGGCAGCGGCCGTGAAGTCACCCTTGGCTACTGGTATGGTCAGTCGAAGAGCGAGTACTTCGCGAAACGGTTCTTGCACGACCCTCCTCCGATGCCCCAATCGGTCACGTTCAGGATTCCCACGCGTTTGCCGCGGATCGGGGCGGTCTATCTTCATCGTCCCACCGGTATCACGAAGATCGAGTGTCGCCGCAGCGAAGACGCAATTCAGGTGGTTGTTCCCAATCCGGATCGCTTCGCGGTCGAGATTGTCGGAGGCGTCCATGCGAATCTTCAACTGCCGCCGCTGGCAAATCCGGGTGAAACGGTGACGGTCATGCTTGTCATGCAGAACTACAGCGAAAGGGCGGTGAAGGCAACACCTGCTTTTGCCCTCCCGCCAGGATGGAGGGTTGCCGGTAACCATCGCGATCAAGGAAGCAGCCTGATAGCTCCGGGTCGACGTGCCGTTCTTCCCTATCGCCTCACGATTCCGCGGGGCATCTTTGGTCGCAACTACCCAGTGAAGGTGACCCTGAGTCTATCGGATGGCACGACCACCTACGCTGCGGCTCCGCTCAAGGTGCAGGAGCCGATTACGGTTTTCTACGAGGTGGACACGGCTGCTCACGAGGGCTATCGGTACTTGCGCTGCCTGGAGCCGGGGCAGGAAGGAACGCTCCGGGTCACAGTGGTCAATAACGCACTTCGGCAGACAGAGGCGAGTATCGAGTTGACCACGCCGAAAGAGATCGGGCTGCAGGGCGAGGCACGAGTCAGCAGATCGCTGTCCCCCGGACCCGCGTCTGACTTTGACCCAAACGGTGAGGTGTTCCGACGTTGGGCGCGGGGTGAGGGCGCTGCGCCCGGTAACGTTTTCGTGCATGCGTTCTCACTGCACCCGACCGGAGTGCCTCCCATCTCCGGTGCCGCGACACCGATGCAATTGACAGTGCAGCGCAACGGTCGAGCACTCCAAACCTTGAGCATCTCGCCGCGATTCCGGCTGGTTGATCTGAATGGCCCGTGGCGGGTGAAGTTCGTTCGCAACACGAGAGCGACTACGGGAGGGTTCTGGGGAAGATACGATGTGGAGGCAGATGACCTTGTTCCCAACACGTATGACGGCAACTGGAGCGTGCGCAACGCGCCCATCACCTTGGCGGATAATGAGCGGCGCGGTGTGGCGTGGGCGATCTACCGACGGCGTGTGGATATCCCGGCGGAGTGGCAGGGAACAAGCATCGGTCTCTACGTGCGCCACCTGGGCGCGCCCTGGGGACCGGGCGGAACCTACAATCTCGTCTACGTGAATGGGTGGCCCGCCGGGCGACTCGGAACGTTCGGTGAAGTGGACCTCACACCCTACCTCATCTATGGCGGGACGAACCTGATTGCCCTCCAGCAGTTTTCGCCAAACTCGCTGGTAGACCCGTATCTCTTCACGCGGGGTGCTTTCAATCCCCAGGCGGTGAATCCTGTCTCGGTAGAAGGAGAAGAGGCAGGATACGTCTACATCAACCTTCGCTCCCGCAGCAGTGGGAACGGCATCGCACTGCCCTTTATCGCAGGTGTGACCGGAGACAACTGCCGTCGGACCGACCAGCAGGCGGGGGGCGAAAACTGCTTCATCTACTTTGCAGTCGCCGATGAGTTCGTATACGATACGACCGAAGCGGTGGAGGTTGTTGTGGAGTACCTCGATAGCGGCACAGACACCTTCGCGCTCCACTACGACTCCCGCGCCCCAGGGGAGCACCCGGTTGGAGGCCCATTCAAGGCGGCTGAACGGGTGCGCAAAACAGGCACCGGTGAGTGGCGCAGGCATGTCTTCCGGCTGAAAGATGCCCGGTTCGCAAACCGCCAACATCTCGGCGCGGACTTCCGTCTGTCGTGCGAGGGTGACGGAGACGATTCATTTCGGAGGGTGGAGGTACGGAGAAGCGGGCAGTGAAGCAAAGTAGACAGTATCGTGCAGACCGAGCACGCGCGCGGAGTGGAGAATGTGGAAACCCTTGCACGTGTCGAAGGAGTGGAAGCGCTTTGCATCGGCCCGGCGGATACCGAAGTCGGCGCCCCGACGCAGATGGGGGTGTTCGAAGTCTGTGTTTGAAGCCACCTCCGAAGCGTGTATAATGCAGGAGAAAACCATTGCTGAGTCATCGGGGAGACGTGGAAAGGGGCGGGACAGGAACGACACTACAGGAGGCAAATAGGATGCTCCAGTTGACTGAAGAACAAGAACACGACCTGAAGGTAGCGGCGATCATCAATCGAGAAGCACGGTCTGATCCGCTGTCTCCGTACAGGGGCAAATGGGTAGCCGTCCTGAGAGACCAGGTTGTCGCCGTCGACGACACGCTAACCGAGGCGAGCCACAGGTTGCGCTCTCTTGAGCCTGACCGCAATTGCGGGATTATCATCGAAGCCAGTGCGGACTATGAGGCCGAATACGAGATTTGGGGAGTGAGGGGATCTTGAGAATCCTCTGGGAGCTGTCGAGGAACCGCCCGGTAGTTGAAGTCCAATTCATGGTCGCGGGCAATGGACAGACCGTGACCCGCACACTTCTGGCGGACACAGGAGCCGGAGCAGCGAATGCACCGTTTCACCTCGTCCTGGCTGAGGAGGATTGTCTTCTATTCGGTCTGTGTGCCGCTGCACCTGTGCAGTTGAGCCGGGCGATCTCCGGTGCATTCCCCGCCGTGGAGGTCACAGCCTCAATACTCGCGCTGTCTCTGACTCAGCACGTGATCGCTGTTGCCGTTCCATCCCGTCACCTGCCGACCAACCTCCATGGGATTGCTGCTTTTCGTTTTCTCAATTCGTTCCATTACGGCAACTTCGGTGACGCAACGCGGTTTGGCCTGGAAACATTGTAAACGCGGGTTGCTTGCCGAAGCCATCGTGATTGAGAATTTCGGGATGTGTTTGTCCGTGCCAGTCATCTATGATCCGCCATGACCACAAACTCCACTCTCTCCATCCCTGAGCTTTGTCTCGTTGTCCTTATCGGTCCCTCGGGTTCCGGCAAGTCCACCTTTGCGCGCAAGCACTTCAAACCGACCGAGGTGCTCTCGTCGGATTTCTGTCGGGGGCTTGTGTCCGATGACGAGAACAACCAGTCGGCCACCAAAGCCGCGTTTGAAGTGTTGCACAGCATCGTAGCTCGGAGGCTGGCTGCGGGGAGACTGACGGTCATTGACGCGACCAACGTGCAACCCGAAGCTCGCAAGCCGCTCATCGAATTGGCGCGCGAGTACCATTGCTTGCCCGTCACGTTTGTTTTCGACATGCCGGAAGAAGTGTGCCGGGAAAGAAACAGGGGGCGCGAGGACCGTTGCTTCGGTCAGCACGTTCTCCGCCAGCAACGGCTGCAACTACGCCGCTCCCGGCGAGGTCTTGAGAGAGAGGGTTTCCGGTACGTTTTCCCCTTTCCCTCGCCAGAAGAGGTGGAGCGGGTGGTCGTTCAACGGACTCCTCTGTGGACAAATCGCAAGGGTGAACACGGTCCGTTTGACATTATCGGAGACGTGCACGGGTGTTACGAGGAACTGGTTGCCCTTCTGACAGACCTCGGATACGTGACACGAGACGGCGAAGCGGGGGATACCACGCAGTGGGGACACCCCGACGGGCGAAAGGTCATTTTTCTCGGCGACCTCGTGGACAGGGGACCGGGAATACCTCGCGTGTTGCGCCTGGCTATGGGCATGGTTGAGTCGGGTGACGCGTTCTGCATTCCGGGAAATCACGATGTAAAGCTGCTCCGCAAGCTGAAGGGCAAAGACGTGCGGATTACCCACGGTCTGGCTGAGTCGCTGGCGCAGTTGGAGTCTGAGCCGGCAGAATGGCAACAGGAGGTTCAGAAGTTCCTCGACGGGCTTGTCAGCCACTACGTCCTCGACGAGGGCCGGCTGGTGGTCGCTCACGCTGGATTGAGGGAGGAGATGCAGGGCCGAAGCTCGGGCAAAGTGCGGGATTTCGCACTCTTCGGTGAGACGACCGGTGAGACCGATGAATTCGGACTTCCCGTCCGCTGCAACTGGGCGGCGGAGTATCGCGGTCCGGCGACGGTTGTGTATGGCCACACACCGGTCCCGGAGCCGGTGTGGGTCAACAACACGATCAACATCGACACCGGTTGCGTCTTCGGTGGCAGCCTGACTGCTCTCCGCTATCCTGAGAAGGAACTCGTCTCCGTTCCCGCGGCTCACACCTACTACGAACCGGCGAAGCCTTTTCTCCCGGAGGGCGCGCAGGCCTCCGTAGCGGAAGGTCAACGGGAGTATGCAGACCTGCTGGACCTCGAGGACGTGCTTGGCAAGCGCCTCATCACCACTCGCCTCCATCATAGCGTGACGATCCGGGAGGAGAACGCGATGGCGGCCCTCGAAGTCATGAGTCGTTTCGCCATCGACCCGAAATGGCTCGTATACCTGCCGCCCACGATGTCGCCCTGCGACACGTCTCGCGAGGCGGGACTGCTGGAGCATCCCGCCGAGGCCTTCGCCTACTACCGTCATGAAGGTGTTCCTCACGTTGTCTGCCAGGAGAAGCACATGGGATCGAGGGCGGTGGTCATCGTCTGCCGCGATGAGACGGTGACCCGCAAACGCTTCGGCGCGAAGGAGGACCGCCTCGGCGTGTGCTACACCCGGACGGGAAGACGTTTCTTTGACGATCCGGACCTTGAGATACAGGTTCTTGAGAGAGTGCAAACAGCGATCAAAGACGCTGGTCTCTGGGAGGAATTGAACACCGAATGGGTCTGTCTGGACTGTGAGCTGATGCCGTGGTCGGCGAAGGCGCAGGGTCTGGTCAAACAGCAATACGCCGCTGTGGGCGCTGCCTCCCGCGCGGCGCTGGCAGAGGCTGCAAGCATACTGGAGCAAACGGCAAACCGTGGAGTTGACCTTCAAGGCGACACCGGCGAGTCACTCCTGGAGCGCTACCAGGAACGAGCCGACCTGGCGAGTCGCTACGTCGAGGCCTACCGGCGGTACTGCTGGCCGATTGAGTCGATCGGTGACTTCAAGCTGGCGCCGTTTCACCTTCTCGCAACGGAAAGCGCCGTACACATCGACAAAGACCACCTCTGGCACTTGCGAACTGCTGCGACGCTTTGCACAGGCCCGCAAGGGCTGCTCCTCGCAACCGATCACCGGGTGGTGGATGTGACCGACGCGGACAGCCAGGCCGATGGTGTCCGCTGGTGGGAGGAAATCACGGATCGAGGTTCGGAAGGCATGGTCGTCAAACCGTTGGAGTTTGTGACGAAGGGGAGAAGGGGAATCGTGCAACCGGCGGTTAAATGCCGGGGAAAGGAATACCTGCGCATCATCTATGGCCTCGATTACACGACGCGTGAGAACCTCGAGAGGTTGCGGTCACGCGGACTTGGTGGTAAACGTTCGTTGGCTCTCCGTGAATTCGCGCTGGGCATCGAAGCACTGGAACGCTTCGTTCGCCATGAGCCGCTCTACCGCGTCCACGAATGCGTCTTTGGCGTGCTGGCGCTGGAGAGCGAGCCGGTGGATCCGACGTTGTGAGGTGCGGAGGGTCCTCGACTACTTTGGCAAGACGGTGGTGACCGGAGTGCACAAAGGCAAACCTCTCCGCTTGCCGATGACGCGGATGGAGACGAGACCAGAGCTTGTGGTGTTTGTGGTTTTGCAATCGTTCCCTTGGAACTACGTCGGGGTTGGTGTTCTTTGCCCACCAGTGAGAGGCAGGCATAGTTGGCGGCTCTGTGGTTTCCGTTGAAACAGAATTGGAGGTGACAAATTCAATGTGTCGGCATCTTCTTTGGATCGCTTTCGGAAGTCTACTCGCGCATGGAAGCGTTGAAGCGAGGGTGGCGAGAATAGACTTCAGAGAGCTTGTCAGCATGAGCGACGTCATAGTTGTGGCCAAGGTGGAGTCGGTCAGCCGATCGCTTTCAGGAAAGCGTTATGCCTTCGCGCGGGTCAAACAGGTTTGGAAAGGCAAACCTGGTGCCAACGTCAAGTTCCTGGCATCACCCACGTGGACATGTGATACATCTACAGCCGTCAAGGGAGAAACCATCGTGCTGTTCTTGACCCGGGTGATGAGGTTGGGGCCGTTTCACATTGCTCATTCTGGTCGTGGTCGCCTCCCAATTCAAAAGGTGCATGGACGCTCCTACGCCGAAGTGTGGACCTATGGTGTTTTGCTGCCAGAGGATGCGCAAACCGTTGACATCCCTAAGCACGGAAAGTCAATCGAGGTGTCGAAGTTGAGGAACCTCGTTGATTCCATAGTGAAGAAACAAAAGAACGGACAAACGAAGGGGGAATTATGACGTTTCGTACTATCTCACTCGCTCTGATCGCATCGGTGATATTACTCGCATCATCCCACTCCCAGAACCTCTACCCCGATCCCGGCTTTGAGCAGTCCGGCGTCACGGGCGAGGCGCATTCGGGGCAGAAGGCAGCGTGTCTGAAGGTTGGCGACCGGCAACGCTGGGTGTGTCTCGGTGGGCCGCTCACAGTGGAGCCTTTCGCCACCTACCGCGCCACGGAGTGGGTGAAGGTGAAAGGTGGGAGCGGCGGCCTGTTCGGCCCCTATTGCTACGAGTGGAACTCGTTCGACTGGGCGTTTTCACGCTCTGCGTCAATCAACGACCTGAGGGATTGGACGATTGTGGAGGTGACGTTTCTGTCCCCCTACGACCACATCCAGTTCCATCCCCTTGCGTTCATCGATGGCGTTCAGGCGGAAGCCTGGGTGGATGA
>JACQGJ010000615.1 GCA_016199605.1 Armatimonadota bacterium
AATCTTCGATTCCCTATGGCCATAGTCAGTCTCCTATTAGTTTTTTCGGGTTGTTCTCCCGGTTTGGGCGTTGCGTAGTCTCAGTTGAAGTAGATTCTTCAGGCAAACACCATAGGCGCTGGAGAAGGCATTGGGTCTGGTTTTCGTTTCCGCGGTGACATCCTTGAACCGGAAAGCAGAATACATGTTTCCTTTTGCAATGTCAGCGTTAACAAACTTGGTGACGTCAATTGAGTACTCTTCCTCCGGACCCGTAGGCTTACCTTTCTTCACCGATACCTTCCCAACTATCACCACGCGGGCATTCAGCATGTCCTTAACCGAAAGCGAGTCGGCGTCGTAGGAGAGGTGCGTTACTTCAATCTCGTGGGCGTCTTCCGGCGCGTAATAATAGGCCACCCCAAAGCAAAGCTTGGCGGAGTCAACCGGGCTGCCGGACAAGAGATAAGGCGAAATCGTGAACCTTACCAAAGCCCGGTCATTCCTGGTCTGGGTATTGGGCTGTCCCAGAAAAAGTCCTATTCCGGGAATCCCGCCGGGATAAAAGACCCCGCCTCCGACAGTATAACCGGAACCGTAATCCGCGCTGGATTTGGGAACAAGAACCTCCTCCGCAAGAATCTTTGATACGGCTCCCATGCAGAAGAATGGCAAAATACAGGCCCAAACCATACGATGCCCGGGTTTGCAGGCAAACATTCGGTGACTCCTTTTGGTTCCTCTGACCTGATCTGAGCGGTTCTCGTCGTTACGAGAAGGTCCTCCTGAGGCAAATCGTGCCTGCGGCAGTCCGGAAAGCGATTCCTGGCCGCGCAGGACACATAACCCGGGAGGCGAGGAAATGATAGTGGATTCCCCCAGGCATGGCAAGGCACGAATCAACGGTGTGGGGACGACTACCGTAGGCTCTGAGCGACCGGCCGTGTCTGGCTCCCTTCAGTCGGTATCTGGGGTCGGTGGAGGTGAGAATTCGGGGGACCCTCTTTGATCTCAACCAATCGCCGGTGAGCAATACACAATGCCGGGGCGCCGATACCTCTCAGACGATTGCCCAACTCCAATAAGGGCAACGCCCAGTGCTGCCGGGAAGGGGAGATCCCCCCATCGCGCTCTCGCTTCTATTTTGGGCCCTGAACCCGCAAGCCCTCTTCCGCGCTTGGCAAGCCTTGGCTGCCGTGTGACAGAAGGAGTCCGGAGGCCTCCTCAGCAGCGCCGATAGGCATATCCGCTGCGATTCCTATGGGTAGAAAGGGAACCGAAGGAAGGACTCGTTGCCTTAAGGGGACCTCGACACTCCAATACTCCCGCACTCCATTGCTCCTATGGATGCAGCTTGTCACGATAGGGAGCTTCCAGACCAGCCTTCTGCTGAATCTCCTTGACTTCCGCCATTCCCTCGGACAAATCCTCAAAGGACCAGGAACCAACCCGTCCCTTCTTGATGAGAACCTCGGGAGACTTGAAACGAGCTTTTACCTCCTCATCAGAGAGCGGGCGGTCGTAGACGCAGACCTCGTCGATGATGCCTTTGAAGTAGTTGTAAGCGTCCTGTCGACGGCCGATGGCAAGGGGTGTGTTCCCGGGTATTCGCTCCCTATTGATGGAGGTCGAGCCCGCCAGCTCACCGTCGCAATGGACTTTCAGGATGGCTCCGTCATAGCTCATGGCAAGGTGATGCCACGTTTTCAGCTTCAGTGGTCTGAGGTCGCTCGAGGCTCCCAACATGTTTTGCTGCCCACCGCCGATATTCAGGAAGGCTCCCACCCTGTCCCCCGCGATGTTCAACGAGTAATGACCGTTCGTCCACTCGTCGTCATTCTTGTTGATGATCCATCGGCGATTGTCTGCACCCCTCGGATACTCGGTGAGGTAGATCCAGGCTTCGAGAGTGATCTGCTTCGGTTCAAGAACCAACGAGTGCGGAACTTCAAGGTAGGTACTGACACCATCGCACAGAAGCCCGGTACCGATCCTCCCTTCCGCAGGAAGTGTACCGCCGAACCGATTGTCCTTCCACGTGTGCCAGTCCGATTGGTTCTGGTTGTGGCGAACGGGCGCGCCAGAGGTGGCGTAGATGAGGTTGCGCTCGAAGAGAAAGCCTTTGCTGCCTTGATCGATGAACATGCCGTTGTTCGGGGCGCCGACCGCCGTCCCAGATCGCAGGACGTCGTGGATGAAATTGCCGCGTATGACGGTGCCCGGCTGCAGACCGAGCGTGTAAATCCCTCCGCCATCGGAGAGTCGCTTCATCACATTATGTATGTGGTTGTACTCGATCAGGTTGTTCTTGTTGCTTGTAGGTCCCTGGTTCCACTCCCAACCGACGGAGATTCCAGAATAAGGGAGGTCATGCAGTTCATTGTGGGCGATGGCCGTCCCATCGGTGAAGCCGACCCAGATCCCGACCGCGCCGAGGTAGTCCACGCCGCAGGCATGAACGTAGTTGTTGGCAATGCGGTTGTTCCTGGGCACTGCGGGCGATGGTTCCTTCGGTCCGCGGATCATGACGCCATTCCCACCGAAGCCGTGAATGCCGATCATGACGCCATTTCCGCCGATGTCGTGAATATGGTTACCAACGATAGCGTTGTTGACGCATCCATTGCCGAGGAACAGACCCACGCCGCCAAGGTGCGCTATCTCCCCCTCTTCGAGACTGCACGAGTCCGCCCAATTCCAGCGGATCGCCGGTTCGATAATGCGCTGGCGCCATTCTTCGTTGTCGCCGTCCACGGTGTGGTAATGGCAAGCCTGCCATCCCTCGTACCCGCCATGAGGCAGCGGCCACTCCGCATGCTCGAAACGGATACCCTTGAAGTGTAGATTCCGAACCGGCCGTTCTGCCGTCCCGGCGATCTCGAAGAGTCGTGTCAGCGCGGGGGCGATGACGACCGCCTTGTTCATATCCTGCCCAGGCCGCGGCCAGTATGTCAGGACGCCCGTTGGACGGTCGAGATGCCACTCCCTCGGCTGGTCGAGGAATTCGAGAGCGTTTCCGAGGTAGCATCGTTTGCCGGCGCCGGGTCGGTTCCACGGGTGAAAGTTCTGCGAGACGTAAGGAGGGGCCATCACTGCAAGGTTCGCTGCCTCATCAATGCTTTGCAGCCGCTTGCGCATGATCTCCCATTCGCCGAGGATTGTGGCTTCAATCTCAGCGACATTCCTGCAACTCTTCAACTGCCCCGGGGGAAACCTTAGCTTGTACGTTTGAGTATCCCCGCTGAAATCGGCTCCGGCGAGAGAAAATCCCAACGAGTCACCTCTGGCGTTCGGTGTTCTGGCTCGTGTGGCTCTCTCCCCCCTTACAAAGAGCTGACGGAAGTACCACTTCCCCTCTTTCACGCCCGGCACTTCGGCGGTCCAGAGTTCCCCCTCACCTCGTACCCAACCGGAGATTCTCCTGCCACCACTTACAATCACTATCTCACCCGGATAGGCCTCGTAGGTGATGGGATGCTCTGCGGTTCCGGAATCCCCCGGTCCAAAGACCAGGGGCTTAGTCAGCTCATACCTCCCGCCGCGGACAACGACCGTCATCTTCGACTTCAGTCCCGCCGCTATCTCTCGACGGAGCGTGTCCCGAGCCTTTGAAAGGGTCGCAAAGGGCTCCGTCTCCGTTCCGGGACTCTGGTCGCTTCCGTTGGGTACCACGTAATAGTCATATCTTGCCGAGGAACCCCCAACCGCGAAGGCACTGAAACAAGCTGCGAACAACACAGTCATTGGAATGAGAGAATCTTTCATGGATGACTCCTTCAGTGAATCGGTGTCGGATTGTATCGTTCGCTCGCAGGCCCGTCAAGCTACCTGTCATCTGTGCTATAATCCGTCGCACTTCAACGGCCACAGTTCGGGACAACTGCTCGGTGGGCAGTTGGTAGACCCAGTGCTTTGAGGGTCCATCCAAGGGATCGGCGCCGGCCAATGCGAAGTGGCCAAGCACCAGCATGGTTGCTGGGCTGATGAAGAGGCACCAGCCATAACGAGAGAAACTGTGCATGTCA
>JACQGJ010000616.1 GCA_016199605.1 Armatimonadota bacterium
CGCAATCCGAAATCCGCATTGAGATGGTGGGGGACAAGAGTAAGGAATAGAAGAGCGCACCGTTCGGCTCTGAGGATTGTCTGAGTCGCAGCAAGGTTAAGGATCAAAGACGTGAACCTAAGCTCCGATAAGGAAGGAAATGCTTGCGGCCCTCTCTGCTCAATCCTTGTCCATCCGCGTCCTATTTCCCTTCCACCGGAATCCGCAGCTTCACCATTCGCAACTGGTTCCCGCGAGTGAAGTAAACCGTCCTGCCGTCGGAAGAAACGGCAAAGTCGTTCACTTCGCGTGCGACGCGCAGGCGCTGACTGCCGGTGGGGGAGATGCAATAGATGTCCACCGAATCAGGGAGCCGGGCCCGTAGCGCGTCGATCGGACAATAATCCACTAAACCATGAAGCAAGTGAGAATGTACCCGAGAGTCCAACCAGAAGATCAGACGCTCGGAGGAGGAGATTGGGTGACATCTCACGAATACGCCCAGCCTTGCTCCAGCAGGACTCTCGGCGCTACCGAAACTTGTTGAAGGTCGCCAGATCCGAAAATGTTTGTTGCTTGAGATTGGATGGGACCACAAGCTATCCACGTCACTCGAATACAGGTTCCCCTGATGGTCAACTTTGCCCTCTGCTGGTCCGGCTTGAGGGGCAGCAATCTTCCGGACGACTCTTCCCGTCGCATCCAGCAACCAGAACTGTCGGCGGCTGGTAGAGACGGCTTTGTGGTACCGTGGGGACACGAGCAGCACTGCTGGGAATCGACCGCTGCCTGCCCATGCGTCCTCGACCTCGCCCGGGATGGCAAGCGTCGTGGGCCTCCAAGTTCGGAGGTCGATAAGAGAACACCGATTATTCACCAACTGCACGACAGTATTGCCTACCAGGAAGTACGAATCAAATGGGAAATTGGGCGCCACGCGGCAGGTTCTAAATACCTCGCCATTCAAGCCCTTCTCCTCGAGCTGCCGGCTGTCTGGACTAACCAGCAGGATGCGGCCATTCTTTACACGCAGGATGTAGTAGTCCGCGGCAGTTCCAGGAAATCTTCGCACCTCAAGGCGATGCCGCCCTTTTGCATTGACCAGGAAGGATCGCGTTCCGCCATTTAGAGACGACGCGGTGACCAACACGCCGTCACTGTCCGGTGGAACACTGTCGAACTGAATGGAGAAATCCCGCACCGGCAGGCGGGCGAGCAGCGTGCCGTCGAGGGGATTGGGACGAAAAGTCCAGACGGCGAAGGCCACCACGCTCGCAACTGCGAGCGCGCCAACGACTCTCCGCCATTTCATGTGGAGTGCGGCGGCAGCGACGCCGCTTTCGATATTCATCAAACAAGGGGTCAGGTCTTCTCTTGTCATTTTTTCACGACGCGACTGCTCGCGTCTCCCCAGCGACCTTCTTGGTGGCAGCAGTGCAACCAGCTAACCGACGCGTCTCCCTCTGGCCAGGATCTCTTCCAGCAGGGAAGCAGATTCGACGCTATCAAGCTCCTCCGTGAAACGGGGGGGGTATGGATCGGATGCCATAGGTTCAGTTGATCATCGCTCCGGCACGGATGAGAAAATCCATACCGAGAATGCCATTTATGTCGAAACCATAATCCATGCCGCCGACTTCGATCTCGAAGTCGAGAAGGCGTCGTTCGCCTACGCATAGACAGTCAACTTGCCGAGTGAATACTACTTCGCTGCCTCCGAAACCGCGAACGCTGTGAAGAACGTCCTCTGCAACGGGGGATATATGTACCGTGCGGACGATGTCCACTGCGAACACCGTACCCGCCGACCCCGTGTCAACGAGCACATTGGGTATCTCAAGGGTTGTGCCGTTGTAGGCAAGGGTTGCAGTTACGAAGGGCAGGTCATACTTGAGCGATAGCTGCATTTCCCCTCCGGATGCCCAACCATTCTCGCTCACGTATATCGAGTTCCTCTCGGCTGGTATGCACGAAGTAGAACTCGCGAGTTGGATACTGCTGGTGAAGCTGGCGGTAGTTTTGCATGGCCGCGCTGCCATCCGCACAGCGCTCAATCACAGCCACCTTATCGAGCAAGCGCCGGTTGTCGGAAGCCGTGTGTGCCTGTAAAGCCTCGATGATCAGCCATTCATTTGGATAGGCTGCCCGTACATCAGACCACTGCATGTCAACCTCCTTGTGTTCGGCATTCTACCCGGCTCGATGCGGTGAGTCAACCGATTTACGTCGTCGTTCTGCGTTCTTCGTCTCCAGCCTGGCCACGAAAGTGGCGTGTTCTTCCGAAGCCAGACCTTGCTGCAACGTGGCGAGCATCGCAGCCAGATCGTCGGACCAGAAAGCCTCCGGCTGGAGCCGCAGTCCGGGGAACACATCGCTGCGCAGCACGCCCGCATCGTCAGGGGTTGAAGACTCGTAGACGCCGTCGCGCAGGATGAACCAATCCGCCCTTTCGTCGTAAACCTGCACCGCCAGGTATTCCTGCACTCCGTTGCGTTGGTACACGTGTTCCTTGATATGGAGATCGTAGGAAACGCTGCTGGCGGCAATCTCGACGACAAGCTCTGGCGCTCCCTCCAGGTAGTCGTCCTCCGTAATGTGCGACTTCCCGCCTTGCTTCACGCGCAGTAAGGCATCCGGTTGCACCTCGTTGTCGAGGTCCAGCATTACGGTTGCGTTGTCTCCCGCTCGAACCCCAGGGGGGGCGGCGGTGTAGGCTACAAGCCAGCCGACCATCGCCGCATGAGGGGTGCTGTGCCTCTCACTCGACACACACTACGCTACTATTGGCTCCGCCCGGGATTCCGCCGGGGCTTGTGTTGGGATCGTGAAAGACGCGCCAGAATCGCGTCGCGATTGCGAAAGACCATTTGCTCCTCGGCTTCGATGGCTTCCAGGAGTTGGCGCACTTCTGACCTTGTTCGAACGCGATGCAGCCAAAGGGCTCGCAGCAAATCCGCAACATCGTACACCGCAATGCCAGTCTCCCGACAGAAGTTCCGCGCCCGCTTGTCGTTCGAGAGCAAGGCCGCGCGCCGCGTGCGACAGACCGCTATCGACTCGCGCTCACCGGAGCCGAAGGAGGACGGCAATCCATCCTGCGCCAGAATCTCTTCGGGGGTGGGCGGAACCAGTCGAATGGAACCTCCCTCCACCGCTTCAGTGACCGCGTTCAGAAATGGCGCGTCACCATCGGCTCCAGCGCGAAGCTCTGCGAGCACTGTCGGCGTCAGCCCCAACGCCTGCAATCCGAACAAGTCGAACAAAGCTTCCAGAGCATTCACCCGGGCGAAGGTGCCCCAGATGCTGGTGTCAACGAGGATCACAAACGACCTCGCAGTTCACCAATCTCCTCCGCTCGGCGGTCGAGTTCTTCGACGGGAGCGACCTCCACCTCCTGGAAGATACCGCGTTCGGCCATGAGGTCTTGCAGCCGCCATCGCGTGACCCCAGCCATCTCCGCGGCGCGGCTGAGAGATACCTCGCCTGAGCGGAACATCTGAATGGCCGCCTCCAAGCGCCGCGACGGCTTGACAGCCAGCCAAGTGCTGAGTGCTTCCTGAAGGGCTTCCCGCTCACTTCGGAAAAGACCCGCCGACACCGTTGCCCTGAGTTCGCGCTCCAATAGGGTTTCGGGCAGTGCCATCTCCATCTTGATTCCTCTCCTCAATAAATATCTCTCGAACTCTATACCCGTCACGGGTGAAAACACACTGTTTGAGCTACGGCAGTGCGCGGGAGGGCGAAGCTCCGCGTGCCCCAGGGGCACGAGTTGAGCCAGACGTTCGGCGGGAGCCTCACCCTCCCGTTGGCACTTTCATCCCGAGAAAAGGTGGGTTTTCATCGGTGACGGGTATATATGAGTTCCATCATTCCTTGACTTGCACCTTGACGGTCGGATTGTATCACAACGGAACATCGGCTCAATTGGGAATGCGGGGACGCGTCCTTGAGCCTCAGCCTTGCTGCCAAGAGGCAAAAGTTAGGTCGGTTCTTGCTGTTCCTGTACGACCTGAATGGTGCGTTCCCGCGGCGCGTCAGTATGAATTGGCAGAAATCTTTGTGTTCCTTCACACTGTGCGAAGGATAGCACTCCCTTTGGCTGCTTGCGGAAAGGGGGTACTACGGACTTATACGCTTGCCTGCAACCGGGCCACGAAAGCCGCATGTTCTTCCGAAGCAAGACCTTGCTGTAACGTGGCGAGCATCGCAGCCAAATCGTCGGTCCAGAGAGTCTCCGGCTGGAGCCAAAGACCGGGGAACACCTCGCTGCGCAACGCGCCGACCTCATCAGGGCTTGAGGACTCGTAGACGCCGTCGCGCAGGATGAACCAATCCACCCTTTCGTCGTAAACCTGCACCGCGAGGTATTCCTGCACCCCGTTGCGCTGGTAGACGTGTTTCTTCAGATGGAGGTCGTAGGAAACGCTGCTGGCGGCAATCTCGACGACAAGCTC
>JACQGJ010000601.1 GCA_016199605.1 Armatimonadota bacterium
CAGCTACGGGGCCGGTCGCTGGGAGCTTCCCGGCCTCTGGGGACCGTGGCAATCTTTCGTCTACTTACTGATGGCTTTCCTGATTCTGCTTCACCTGTTACACTCTGTGTCGAAAGCGACCCGTAAGCCCTGGTAGAGATGCGACTATGAAGCTCCGCGAATGGATCGTGGACAATCCTGTTCTGCGTTACCACCTGCTGGAGGGAATGCGCCTGAGGGCTCGATATCCCCGTTGGCTGCTTCTCACCGTGGGTCTCCTGATTTTGTCCCTTTACCTTTGGGCGTTCAAGGTAGCCGCCACGGACGGCAGCGTGCTCGTTGTGATCGGACTCCAGATGGTGACCGTATGCCTCGTCACGGTCCCAATGACCCACGCCATCATGTCCGTTGAATTTGAGAAAGCCACCTGGGAAGCCTTGGTGCTGACAAAGCTCACTGCCGGGCAGATTGTGATGGGGAAGTTCCTGTCGAGGATCGCTCTGATGATGCTGGTGCTCGGACTCTTCCAACCCCTGCTCTGGGCCGCGACGATCGACGAATTCGGGAAGGCCCTCGTGTGGTCCGCCATCGCCAACATCGCCAAAGCCGAGATTGTAATCATCGCGTGGGCGCTCCTCCTGATAGCGGCGACACTCTACTTCTCCTACCGATGGCGTCGCGGCCTGGCCGCCGCTGTGGCCGCCTTCGGCGGACAGGTTTTCGCGCTCTTCATCCTGCCGGGGATCTGGGCTATGTTCGTTGGCATCTTCGCCGGGAGTTCCTCGCGAATGGAACCGGGGCACGAAACCTTGACGTGGATGTTCGATCCCCTGTCCATCGTGGTAAACTACAGCCCGATTATGACCTTGGGTAAACTGATCCCTGAGCTCGGCGGGATACAGCAGATGAATGAGAAGTTCCCCTTCCTGTGGGGAACGTGGCAGGCGACCGTCTACTTGCTGGTTGCCTTTACAATCACAAACTACCTGATGCGTTCCGTTGCCAGGGCGACGCGAAAGCCTGTCTGAAAAGAACGCGCTATGCCGGCAGGGCCACTCATTCTTGTAGGGAGGGTCGATCATGCTTGAAATCAGCCACCTGCGCAAAGAGTTCGGCAAGTACGCCGCCGTGAAGGACCTGTCCCTGATGCTTTTCCCAGGGGATATCTTTGGCTATATCGGTCCCAATGGCGCGGGGAAGACGACGACCCTGCGAATGCTGGCTACCCTTCTGGAACCGACCTCCGGTACGGCCACGCTCGGTGGAGTGAGCATCACGCGCGAGGTCGAGCGGGCGCGACCGATGATCGGTTTCATGCCCGATTTCTTCGGACTCTACGAGGGGATCACCTCATGGGAGTATCTCGATTTCTTTGCCGCCGCATACCGGCTGCCTCGCGGGGAACGGAAGCAGGTTATCGAAAACGTGTTGGAGTTGACGGACCTCACCGGCAAGCGTGACGCGAACGTTGAGACTCTTTCCCGCGGCATGCAGCAGCGGCTTTGCCTCGCTAAGACTCTCCTGCACGACCCCTTGCTGCTCCTCCTCGATGAGCCTGCCTCCGGCCTCGATCCTCGCGCCCGGGTGGAGTTGAAGGAGTTGCTGAGGGAGATCGGCGCGATGGGCAAGGTGGTGATCGTCTCCTCGCACATCCTTCCCGAGTTGGCTGACTTCTGCAACAAGATCGGCATCATCGAAAAGGGCGAGATGCTGCTCACTGGCAACGTGGATGACATTCTCCGGCAGCTCCAACCTGCGCGGAGGCTGTCCATCCGTTGTCTTGATGAGTCCGAACGCCTGATGAGCTGGCTGGGGAGCGCGTCCCAGATCAGCGAGGTGCGCTCCGCCAACGGCACCGTGCAGGCGCAATTCACCGGCGACGACAACTCACAGGCGGAGCTCCTGCGACAACTCATTGCTGACGGGTTCCGTATCGTCGCCCTGACCGAGTCATCCGTTGATCTGGAGGACGTGTTCATGCAAGTCACAAAAGGGGAAGTGAGTTAGGGGCTGAACCATGACCTCCGCATCGCTGGCTCTTAGTCCCAGACGCTGGTTCAACAACCTGAGTGCTCTCGTGGTGGACAATCCCATCATCGAGCGTGAGTTGAAGGTCCGCGTGCGCTTCGCCCGAGCCTTCTGGCTGCAGGGGGCATACCTGTTTCTGCTCACGGCGATTGTGACGGCAGCCTATCAGGGCATCGTCGCCCGCAATCCCCTGAGCAATCCGGCTGAGCTGCAGCAGCGCCTCCAGGGGTTCTACTGGATGCTGCTCTACAGCCTCATAACCCTCGTGGTTCTGATCGCCCCCGCCCTGACAGCCGGGGCGCTGTCCTTCGAGAAGGAACGGAGGACTCTCGACCTGCTCCTCGCCAGTCCCTTGCGCCCGAGCGCCATCCTTTCCGGTAAGCTGATCGCCTCCTTTGCCTTCGTCTTGCTGTTGCTCATTCTGTCCATGCCGATCGTCACGGTATGCGTCCTGCTCGGCGGGGCGACGCTGGGGGATGTCCTGGCGACTTACGTCATGATCGCTTTCGACGTGCTTCACCTTTCGGCCTTTGCCCTCTACTGCTCAGCCTGCAACCGCTCCAGCGGCACAGCGACCTTCTGGGCTTATCTGGGCACCGCTCTCCTGCTGGCCGCCTCTGCTCCCTTCGCGGCCTCGTCC
>JACQGJ010000602.1 GCA_016199605.1 Armatimonadota bacterium
CTGGATGCGGCTCTCTCACACTATGCCGAGGTTCTCCGGCGTGACCTCGGCCGGGAGGTGAAGGACGTGCCCGGGGCAGGAGCGGCAGGAGGACTGGGTGCGGGACTGTTGGCTTTTCTCAACGCTCGGTTGCGACGGGGCGTCGAGATTGTGATGGAAGCTGTGTCCCTGGAACCCAAACTGGCCGAGGCCGATCTGGTCATCACGGGTGAAGGCTCAATTGACGGTCAGACGGCCTTCGGCAAGACCGTCAGCGGAGTCGCAACGGCGGCGAAGCGCTTCGGCGTTCCTGTGATCGCGATTGCAGGCACGATTCAGCCCGGCGCCGAGGTCCTGATCGACAACGGGGTCGATGCGTTCTTCGCGATTGTGGACCGACCGATGAGTTTGGAAGAGGCAATGAGTCAAGCTCTCCCGTTGCTGGAGAAGGCGGGGGAGAGGATCATGAGGCTCGTCAGAATACGATTGGACTAGGGTTGAGAACGGAGGAGGCAATGGATGGCATCTGGCAAGCGAGGCGGTAAAGTGTATGTCACTCGGCGATTGCCCGAGGGCGCGATGGCAGTCCTTGAAAAGGCGAAGGAAGTCGCTGAGCTGCGGGTGAATCCGTACGACCGTGTTGCGACGCGGCGGGAGTTGAAGGACGGCGTCCAGTGGTGCGACTGCCTTTTGTGTCTCCTCACCGACAGGATTGACGCGGAGTTGATGGACTGGAACCCCGGTCTGCTGATCATCGCCAACTACGCCGTCGGCTTCAACAACATCGACGTTACCGCGGCGACGGAGCGCCGGATACCTGTCACCAATACACCGGGTGTTCTCACAGAAACCTCGGCAGACTTGGCATGGGCGTTGCTCATGGCCTGCGCGCGACGGGTGGCGGAAGGGGATGCCATGATGCGGTCCGGCAAGTTCAAGGGTTGGGGACCTCTCATGCTGCTTGGGCGGGACGTGTACGGAAAGACTCTCGGCCTCGTGGGACTGGGGCGGATCGGGTACGCCATGGCGAAGCGCGCCCAGGGCTTTGACATGCGCGTTCTCTACACGTCGCCGCGTCGAGTGGACGAACGCTTGGAGAAATCGGTCGGCGCCCAATATGTGGATCTCAGGACGATTCTTAAAGAATCCGACTTTGTGAGCCTTCACCCATATCTCGATGAGTCTACGCGACACTTGATCGGCGAGAGAGAACTGAAGTTGATGAAGAGCACGGCCTTCCTCATCAACACCAGCCGCGGGCCGGTAGTGGACGAGAACGCTCTCGTGATGGCCCTTCAGGAGGGCTGGATCGCGGGCGCTGGTCTGGACGTGTTCGAGGAGGAACCCAAAATGGCCCCCGGTCTGGCTCAGTGCCGGAACGCGGTGATCGTTCCGCATATCGCCAGCGCCACCATTGAAACCAGAACGGCCATGGGAGTCATCGCCGCGTCCAACATCATTGCACACTTGCAGGGACGCAGACCTCCGACGATCGTGAACCCGGAGTTCCTCGGTTCAGCGAACCGGCAATGAGTCCCGCGCCTGCGCTTCGCCTTCTATTCTGGCGAAGGACCGCCCGCGGCCCGGCGATCTTCGGACTGACGCGGGATACGCTCAAGGTTTGTGACTATTCACCTGTTGGGAGGGAGTTGGACTCCCGACCTGCTCTTGCCAGTCCCAGCAGCGTTCTACATAGCAGGGCGCAGGTAAAAAGTTACCAAGGTTGCGCTCTGAGCTGTTCACGCATTGTCTTGGGGTCAGTGGTCGGTCGGTTGCATTGATGGTTTCGGCAGACGTAGGCCGTCGCTTTGCCCCCGATCGCCGTTTGATTCTTCGTGAACTCGGCGAGGCGGAACAACGCGGGGTCAGCGCCCTCCTGTGGCCGCAACAGGACAACCTTGTTGGGCAGGAAGGTCTGGTTCAGGGCCTTGAGCATTGCCCTGGTATCTTCGGCGCCGGGGGCACCCGCGATCACGACCTCGCTGGAGGGACCAAGTCCGAAATCCACCGCGCACAGGAAGTGCGTGTGCGCCGAGGGCGTGCGCCGAACCGATCCGGCAAAGGCTCGACTGAGGGCGGCGGCTTTCTCCTCCAGTTGCGGGTCGGCTGTGAGGCGCGCCAGGTGAAGCAGATTGAGCATGGCAACCGAGTTCCCCGAGGGGGTGGCGCCGTCGTAGCTCTCTTTGGGTCGGAAGAGCAGCTTCTCCGAATCCTCGGCTGTCAGGAAGAAACCGCCTCGCTCCTTGTCCCAGTAATGCTCCATGAGCATGTCGTTCAGATCGAGAGCCGCCTGCAAGTAGCGGGTCTCAAAGGTCGTTTGGTACAACTCAAGAAGCCCCCATGTCAGGAACGCGTAATCGTCCACGTGGGCGGGGAGGGCCGCTTCTCCGTCCCGGTAGCGGTGGAGGAGTCGCCCTGACGGGTCGCGGAGATTGCGGAGAAGGAAATCGGCTGCACGCTTTGCCGCCTCCGCGTAGCGGGGCTCATCGAACACCCGACCGGCCCGGGCAAGAGCGGCGATCATCAAGCCGTTCCAATCGGTCAGCACTTTGTCATCCTTGCCGGGATGGATACGTTTCTCGCGCGCAGCGAAGAGCTTGAGCCGAACCTTCTCAATCTCACGCTGGAGCTTCTCTTCGCTGATTCCCAAGTCTCCGGCAATCTGCCGAATCGGCCTGGAAAAGTGGAGGAGGTTGGCGCCTTTGCTTTTGCCGTGGACCTCGTCTGTGAAGTTGCCCTTCCTTTGAACGCTGAAAACTTTGAGGGCGAATCCAGCCTCCTTCTCCCCCAGCACCTCGCGGATTTGCTGCTCGGCCCAGAGGTAGAACTTCCCCTCCTCGCCCTCGCTGTCCGCGTCCTCCGCCGAGTAAAACCCTCCCTCTTTCGAGGTCATGTCCCGCAAAGCGTACGTGAGAATCTCACGGGCCGTGTGAGCGTAATCTGGCTGGCGCGTTGCCTGGTACGCCTCCGTGTAGGCCAGGGACAGCAACGCCTGGTCGTAGAGCATCTTCTCGAAGTGAGGCACAAGCCAATGAGTGTCGGTCGAGTACCGGTGGAACCCGAAGCCGACGTGATCGTAGATTCCACCTCGACGCATCGCTGACAGCGTGCCCAAAACCATTTCGAGAGCTTTCGGATTGCCGGAGCGTTTCCAGTACCGAAGAAGGAAGAGCAGGTTGTGAGGTGTGGGGAATTTAGGTGCGCTCCCGAAGCCGCCCTCGCGGCTGTCATAGTTACCCGCAAGCTCCTCGAAGGCGGATTTCAGGACGGGCTCTTCCAGTCTTTTGCCCGAGGAGTCCTCTTTCTCCGCCGCGAGGGTGTGGCTAATTTGGCCGGCAGAGTCGAGGATATCCTTGCGCTGCTTGGCCCAGGCTTGCTTGACTCGCGGGATCAACTCCACCATCCCGGGTTGGCCGAACCGAGCGGTCTTCGGAAGGTAGGTCGCAGCGAAGAAGGGCTTCTTCTCGGGAGTCATCAAGATCGTGAGGGGCCAGCCACCGCTCCCGGTGAGCTTTTGACAGACGGCCATGTAGATGTTGTCGAGGTCGGGACGCTCCTCCCGGTCGACTTTGACGCACACGAAAACTTCGTTCAGTAGACGCGCGACCTCGGGATTCTCGAAGGATTCGCGCTCCATCACGTGGCACCAATGGCACGTCGAGTAGCCGATAGAGAGGAAGATCGGCTTGTCTTCCCGTCGCGCTTTCTCGAAGGCCGCCTCCCCCCACGGATACCAGTCCACCGGGTTCTCGGCGTGCTGGAGCAGATAGGGGCTTTTCTCGTGACTCAGGTGGTTGCGGCCTTTCACTTTCATGCCTGCCTCCGCCTCCTCGCACTCGGCGCAGTGGTTCCGATACAACAGAAGAAGCCCGGAGATGCACAAGGTCAGCACCGAGAGGAGCACGACAAAGAGACGCTTTTCCCTGGAACTCATGGGGTCTCGCTTTCACGGATTGACTCAAGAACACTATGCCACCTGGCAGCTTCGGTGTCAGGGCCCCAGGTCGTGTTCTTTGAAAGCTTGAGTTGCGCGGACATCGTCGAACCGGTAGGTTCTCTCTTCGGTCACGACGAGGCGAAGGGGAACATCGTGCTGCTCGATGGGAAGTTGATCGACCATCTGTTCCTCGAAGGCGAGACCGATTGTGCAAAACGTCTTGTCGGCAAGGAATCGGTCGAAGAAGCCTTTGCCGTACCCAAGACGGTAGCCGCGGCTGCGCTCAAAAAGGAGACCCAGGACGAGGGCGAGGTCGATCGTTTCGTTGAGGACCTCACGCGGTACCTGAGGCTCGTCGGGTGTCGGTTGCTGCAGGCCCATCTTCAGGGTCTCCAGCTTGCAGGGGAAACGGACGACGTGCAAATTGCGATCGCCGTACTCCGACCTCGGGACGTAGACCTCACGTCGCGAATCAGCAAGAAGCTCATGAATGAGTTTCCGGGTGTCGACCTCATTGTTGTAGGAAAGACAGGTGAACACCCGTCGCGCGTGGGTGAATTCGGGAATCGCTCTCAGGTTCTCGATCACCTGGCGGGACTTGCTTTCGACTTCCTCTTTCGGAAGGCTCCGCATTCGGTTGAGGCCCTGAAGGCGAAGGTCGAGTTTGGTTGGCGAAACGGGGTGCCCGAATTCTTGCTCGGGGACTTGCAGTCTTGGATTGCTCATGGTTTCTTCTCCAGCGTGACGAAAGCGTACGTGAGCGGCTTATCGCGATTCCTCCGCCTTTGGGACAAGGCGGTAACCCTTACCCACCGGGATCCACTCTGCCTTATATGCGGACATCCAAGACATAAACC
>JACQGJ010000603.1 GCA_016199605.1 Armatimonadota bacterium
CAGCAGGGAGAGCGCAAGCTCTGCATTCTCGGTCTGGACGTGACTTTCATCGCGGAGATCCACACCGCACAAATCCGTAAGGCGGCTCAGGACCAATTGGGATTCGACCCCGAGTCCGTCATGGTTCATGCCACTCAAACTCACTCCGCCCCACCCATCGGGCATTTCCTGCTGGAGGACGACTTCCCTCTCGCTCCCGAATTCCAGTGGCTGCGCCTCGGCGACTCGGAGTACTCGGCGTTTGCCACCGCACGAGCCATCGAGGCCCTCCGTCTCGCCGAGGAGTCCCTGCGTCCCGTTCAGATCGGCGTCGGCAGCGCGGTGAGAGATGGTCTCGCCTTCAACCGGCGAGGCGTCATGCGTGACGGGAAAGTAGGGATTCCGTGGACGTACAATTCGGTGGATACCCCTCTCGGGCCTACTCACTATCGGTATCTTGAGGGACCGACTGACCCGGAAATCGGTGTGATGTGCCTGCGGGACGAGTCCCTCCAAATGGTCGCGTTGCTCCTCCACTTCACCTGTCATCCCGTCAATGACTTCTATTATCGTGGCAAGGGAAGCAAACCGAGAGTCTCTGCCGATTGGCCGGGGGCCTGGAGCGAGGCCCTGCGCGAGGTCCACGGCGAAGCGTGTGTGCCGCTGGTGCTCAACGGATGCTGCGGCAACGTCAACCCCTGGCCGCCTTTTGAGCCGGGCTTCGTTCCTGACCACCGACGCATGGGAAGGACGCTGGCGGAGATCTCGGACAAGATTCTCAGTTCCCTTGACTTCCACGAGGAAGCCGCCCTGGACTGGAGAGTCAAACGGATTCCTCTCTCGCTACGCGACCTCGACGCGAAGGATCTCGCCGAGGCCGAGGGCTACCTCTCCGAGCATCCCTCCCCGGTACGAGTTGAGGACGACCCGAACCGTGTCGAGTGGGAGTGGTACCGCGCCGCCATGCTGGTGAGCCTGGACCTGCTCCGACAGCGCGACCCTACACCCATGTACGAGATCCATGCTCTCCGTATCGGGAACACCGCGATCGTGGGTCTGCCGGGGGAGCCTTTCGTCGAAGGCCAATTGCAGATCAAGATCGAATCCCCGACCTATCCGACCTACGTCGCCCATGCGACCTCCCACTTCGCGGGGTACATCCCTACTCGCGAAGCCTTTCAACGAGGCGGACACGAAGTCGTCACCTCGTCCTGGTCGCGATGGGCGCCGGAAGCGCTGCAGACGATCGTCGATGAGTCCGTGAGCCTGTTGCAGGAAATGTTCAATGGATGATCCCTGAATTGCCGTTCACCACGACTCATGCAAATGGGGGAGGCTCGTAGTAGTGCAATTCGTTGCACATTGACTGCGACTCATCTGGGGAACGTCCGATGAATCGCACTACTACAAACGCTGTTTTGTGAGGAGCTTAGTGATGCCCGTATTTCGTTCCGGCAGAGGCAATCCTCCGGTGTGGGGCGACCTGGAGGATTTTGAGTTTGTTGAGTTGCGCCAGGGAGACGACCTCCACTTTGCTCGATCGAGCGACAAGGAGGAGATCATCGTGTGCGTGGGTCTCGTGACGGTGGCGTCGCCTGAGATTGACTGCAGGCTTTCAGAAGGAGAGAAGCTCGATCTCGACTCTCCTGGCAACAGTTCCCTGGTGGTGACCTGTCTCTCGGATAAGGCGCTCGTCTTTCGAGCGATGGGGCGCTGGAAGTCCATCACCAGCTCCGGGATCTTCACGGTACAAACTGCTTTCCCTCCGACCAACGATACTCCCTACAACTACGAAAAGACTACCGGCTTTGACAACCACTCCCATGACTGCGACGAGTATTGGATGATCTTCGAAGGCTCGTGCCGCGTTGCCAGCGAGGGCAGGATCTATGATGTGGGTCCGGGCGACTGCGTGGCCACCGGCATGGGCTGGCATCACGATGTTCTGTGCCTGCTCACCGACCAACCCGTTCGTGCCATCTGGTTCGAAGGCGCCCTCGAAGGACGCAAGCGAGTGGGTCACCTGTGGGAACCGGTGCATGGTGAAGCGGGGCCTAAGATTGAGCGAGTATAGTAGCAGGACACTGAACACGCGGGGGATCGAATGACTGGCAGGGAGCGAGTATGCAGGACCCTTGATTTCAAGAATCCCGACCGGGCGCCGAGGGACGTGTGGGCGTTGCCGGCGGTGTGGATGACTCAACGGAGTGATTACGAAGCACTCCTCCGACGGTTCCCGCTGGATTTTGCCAAGCCATATTTCAGTCCGGGGCAAAGCCAGCGGGCCAGCGGCAACTACGCGCAGGTCGGCGGTTATGTTGACGATTGGGGTTCGGTGTGGCACGTGGCAGAAGCCGGGGTGGTTGGCGAGGTGAAAGAGCCTGCCCTCGCCGACTGGTCGGACTTGAAGACGTACCAGCCTCCCTGGGAGTTAATCCGGGGAAGGAATTTGAGTGGGGTAGACGCCGACTGTGAGAAGAGCGATCTCTTCATGCTTTCTGACTGCACGGCCCGGCCTTTCGAGAGAATGCAATTCCTGCGAGGCAGTGAAAACCTGTTCATGGACCTGGCTTACTTCCCGCGCGAGCTGTTTCGGTTGCGGGACATGATTCACGAGTTCGACCTCGAAGACGTCCGCCAGTGGTGCCGGACCGCAGTGGACGCCGTGATGATGATGGATGACTGGGGGACTCAGCACACGCTCCTGATCTCGCCGGACCTGTGGCG